>CADBPG010000140.1 GCA_902796435.1 uncultured Eubacteriales bacterium
AAGGGCGTGCCATAGGCCGTGCCGAACCGCTGGGTGATCATCTTGAAGAACTTCATGATGTTGTTGAAAAGCAGCTCGTTGTCGACCTCGAAGAGCCGGTCCTTCAGGCGGGCATAGGCACTGCGCCAGGTAGCCTGCATCATCGCACGGAAACTGTCGTAGCGGTCCATCTGGACGGCCACGGCATAAGACTGGGAGAAGCCTGCCCGCATGGGATGCACCCAGGTGATGTTGCGCAGCGGCTGCTCTGCCTGCCAGGGGCCCCGTCCAGGCACCGGCTGCTGGCCGTTCATCGCCGGATAGATATAGTCGATGGCCACACCGTCGCACTGGGTTTCCGGCAGGGGCACGGTCATGCGATGGCCGTAATAAGTGTAGACCTGCGCGTTCGGCGTTGCCTTACTCACGCCGAAGGAGCCGATCGTCATCTTGGCGTCCACGTAGGAGTAGTTCTCATTGGAGGTACGGTCGGTGGAGCACAGGGTCGTGCAGGGAGACCAGCGGGACAGGGCGATGGTCTCACCCGTGGCCTTATGCTGCATGGCGAACATGGGGATGCCGGAGTAGGTCTCTTTGCGATAGTAGTACTCCAGGTCCATGTTCTTGCCCAGACAGTAGGAAGCGGCGTAGCGGTTGTCCTGGTACCACTGGCCGGGCGAGAAATAATCGTAGTCACGCAGCTCGTCGGAAGCCGCCTGATAGAAGAAGATCTTGGTCTGGAAGCCCAAGTCCTTCTCATCGGCCTTTTCCACGATGGCCGTACGTGCGATCTTCAGGACTTCATCTGCAATGGAATACCGGTCCTTGACGAAGATGACCGAGCCATTGTCCGTGGTGAAGCGGCCTTCCGCCCGGATGGAACCATCCCCGCATTCTGCGACCTTTTCATAAGGCACATCGCGGAACCGCTGGATCCCGCCATAATCCTTCACGGAAACATAGATCGGCCGGTGGTTGAAGTACAGAAGCACGTCATTTTTCCAGATCTCCAGACCGCCGTTCTGGAATCGGAGCTCATAGTCTTTGAGACGCATGATCGGGTCCTCCCTTACACAGAATAATGAAGAACATTCCTAGCTTCAATATAGCATCGTAGAAGCACTGCGTCAAATGTAAAAGAGGAAAGCCGAAAGCTTTCCTCTTTTGTACATCTGGGTGGCCAAAAAGACATTACTGATCGATCTTATCGACCTGAACTAGCGGGATCGTGATGTGGCCGCCCATGGTGGATTCGTAGGTGTACAGACCCTGGGAGACACCGTAAATGGTGATCGTATCATCCTCCAGAACGCGGCTGGAAACGATGGAAGAAGAATAATAGCCATAGATGATATTGTCCCAATCGCCATCCACAGCGAGTCGGATATCGACTTCTCCATCGCCTTCCAATACCTGTACCACTTCACCGGTGAATTTCACCTTTTTGCCTTTGTAATCATCCGGCGTACGGGCCAGCTGATCATACGTGATACCGGTTTCATAGCCCTTGGCTTCTTCCGCGGCCTGGGCCTCTTCCTCTTCTTTCTTTTTACGCTCTTCTTCTTCCTTCTTGGCCTTTTCTTCGGCCTCAGCTTCTTCCTTCAGGCGCTTGGCCTCAGCCTCTGCCTCCAGTTTCTTCTGTTCTGCTTCAGCCTCGGACAGTTCTTCGTAGACCTTCATGGATTCTTTATAATCAGCGTATTCTTTGGATAAGGCATCGAAGTCCTTCTGCAGCTTTTCGTGATCTGCGGAGAGGGTGTCGAGCTCTGTTTTGACTGCATCATAGTCCTCCTGAGAAACCAGGGAGGCCTTTTCTGCTTCGAATTCTTCTTTCTGTTTCTTCAGATCCTTTTCCAGCTTCGTGATGGATGCATCCTTTTCGGTGATCTGAGCTTCGAGTTCCTGGATCTTGCTTTCATCCTGTTTGGAACATGCGGTTGCACTGCAAAGGAGTAAAAGGGACAGACAAAAAAGCACTACACGTTTCATGACAAATTCCTTTCCTTTCAGTAGTATAAATAGTAAGATAAAGAAAAACAGGCTCCGGCCGGGAACACTACAAACTTAAAACTATACACTATTATAGGCATGAGATGTCCGAAAAAGTTCCCTCCGGGGTAAGGAAAACCAAGATTTAATTGTCATATGCAACAGATTTCGAGGATCTGCGTCATTAGGGGCATAAGGAGGAATCGGCTATGAAACAAAAGATCATATGGATATTGCTCCTGGCGGTGCTGGTCTGCGCTTGCACTGCCTGCAAGAAAGAAGCTGCGGTGCCCACGCCGGAAGCCTCATCTGCGGAGGACCCGGCCCCGGAGCAGGAACCAGAACCACCAAAAGAAAACGAAGCCGTCGAGGCTGGTCCGGAGACGCACGAAGCTGTCGAGGCCGATGTGGAGATCCCGGAAGCCACAGGTCCCTATGGCACCATCATGGTGGATGTGCCAGAGAACTGGAGCTGGGAAGCCTTCCCTGTGGACAGTGATGGGCTGACCTATGGCCAGTATGGCCTGGTTCTGAAGCCGAAAGATGCAGCCGGCGGCAAGCTTGAGATCGTGTATTCCGACAACTTCGCCGTCTGTGGCACAGGCCTGAAGGAGGAGGAGATCACCCTGGCAGGCGTGCCTGCGCTGCGCGGTGTCTATGACGGGGGTGCCCATTGGGACTTCATCATCTACCACGGTGCCATGGATCATGTGGTCGCCCAGGCGCTTTTGTGCGCATCCTGGTCCGAGACCATGTGGGAAGAAGCGCTCCAGATCCTGGATACGGTCCGGCTGGACCCGGATCAGGCCAATGGCGGCGTCTGGCAGTATAGTCCGGAATGTGAGAACGAAGCCATCGCACTGATGATGGACGTGCGCAACGTGTCGGACAGCGGCTGCACGGTCCATTTCCTACAGTACGATGACATAGGCGTTGAAACGATCTCTGGCGAGGCATTTTATCTGGAACGGCAAACCGCAGATGGCTGGGCACGTGTCCCGGAGATCGTGGAAGAGTGGAGCTTCACGGAAGAGGGCCTGCCCATCCCGTTGGGTGGTGAAGCAGAGTTCGAGACCGACTGGACCTGGCTGTACGGGACCCTGGAGCCTGGGGTGTACCGGATCTGTAAAAACGTAGTGGCAGATAGGACCACGTATGAATTGAAAGCGCAGTTCCTTTTAGCATAGAAGGGCAGATTTTAGGACAGCACAAGGTGTATTATATAGAAAACAAAGCGTAAGGAGGCAATATCATGGGACGTATCGATGATCTGGATTTCTTTAAAAAAGAAAAGCGTTGGGCGGGCTACGCCAATTTCATGGAGGAGCAGGGCCTGGACCCCATCACGGGAGAAAAACAGAGCGCGGATTACACCCCGCTGTTCTCCGGCCCCAAGTACGAGGCAGATAATGACGCATCTGGCGATGCAGACTTGTTCGGGGGTGACATCGGTCTGGACGCGCCCTGGGACTTCTGAAAACTCCTGTTGTGTTTTCTGTTGAGTTGTGCCATAATAAATGAAACACACTCAATCTGACAGAGGAGGTATATCATGTCCAAAGTATTGATCCTTTCCGCCAGTCCGCGTCGCAAGGGCAATTCCAGCCAGTTATGTGACGAGTTTCTGCGCGGAGCACAGGAAGCGGGTCATGAAGTCGAGAAGATGATCGTATCCCATCGGCAGATTGCGGGATGTATGGGATGTAATGCATGTATGCGCAATGGCGGCAGCTGCATCCAGAAGGATGAAATGCGCGAGATCCGTGACAAGATGCTGGCGGCGGATGTGATCGTACTGGCCTCGCCTGTCTATTTCTATTCCATGGACGCGCAGATGAAGACCATCATCGACCGCTGCTACGCATTCTATCAGAGGATGGAGGGCAAGACCTTCTACTATATCCTGACCATGGCGGCTGCCAATATCAAAAACGCGGACACGGCCATCGCCGGCCTCAGGGGCTTCACCCGCTGCGTGCCGGATTCCAAAGAAGGCGGCTATGTCGTCGCCACCAACGTCTGGGATACGGGCGCTGTCCAGGAATCACCGGCCTTGTCCGAAGCGTATGAGCTGGGTAAAAGCGTGCAGTAAAAGTTTCTAAGTATATGAAAAACGGTATCGGAGATCATTCCGATACCGTTTTTTTGGATTCGTCCTTTGCGGCGGGCCGCATGGTCATGTGGCTCCATTCCCGCTCGAACAGGAAGGGGCGCGAGAAATGTACGTTGAAGAATTCGATCAAAGGGCCCATGAACAGCGCCGTGATGATCGTACCGATGCCGATGGTGTCCCGGGCCATAAGCAGCCAGCCGGTGGCGACGCAGATCAGGTCGGTGGTGATGCGACAGAACTTGAAGGGGATCGGCGTCCGCTCGCCCATGATCAGGGAGATGGCGTCATAGGTGGAGACCCCCAGATCCGCCGTGAAGTAGATGGAAGCGGCGAAGCAGGTCAGCACGATACCGGTGATCATGCCTAGGATCCGGAGCCAGATCGGCGCGTTGTTGAAAAGAGGGCCCATCAGGTACATGGTGATCTGGGCGATGTAGCCGCCGCAGAAAATGTTGAAAAACGTGGCGATGCCGATCTTGCGCCGATCGATCAGCAGAAGTATAAGCAGCATGATGACGCAGAGGATCGTGTAGATGTTGCCGTAGTTTACGCCTGTCCATACCGAGAAACCGGAAACGAAGCAGGTGAAGGGATCGGTGCCCAGGACGGACAGCTTGAAGATACCCACCGCGATGCTGCACAGGGCAACACCCACGAAGGCCATATAGATGCGGACCGCCTTCTGGCTGAGGGGCGGCCGGCTTTTCAGATAACGCAAAGGCTGCATAGGATCAGTTCTTTCATTCAAATTTTAACCATTCCGTATTATACCCGTTTTGCCTATGGTTTTCTATTGGAATGTGGACGAAAAAGAGTACAAAATATACTGGCATCCTTTATAAAATCCTGTGGTATTTTCCCAGTCTTTATGTTAAGATATTGACGGACCATATTTCAAGGAGGACGCAATGAAAGATCAGAAACAAAAGCCCATCGAACATAATGTAGAGGCACCAGGGCAGCCGATTACCGAGAAAAAACGTAAAAAACGTGAAAAGAACCTCATCTTCTATCCCTTAGGCACCATCGGCCGGGATATGATGTACTATCTTTTCAACAACTGCATCCTGACGTACATCCTGTTCACCAAAAAGTTGACGGCACAGCAGTTGGTGGCGATCACGGGCATCATGGTGGCGGCCCGCGTCTTCGACGCGTTGAACGACCCCATCATGGGCAACATCATCGAGCGGACACGTACCAAGTGGGGTAAATTCAAGCCCTGGCTTCTGGCCGGTGTCATTTCCACATCTGTGGTCATCTATCTGGCCTTCAATTCCAGTCTGCAGGGCTGGTCATTCATCGTTTTCTTTGGCTTCATATATTTCGCGTACAGCATCACCTATACGATGCACGACATCTCCTACTGGGGCATGATCCCGGCACTGTCCCGTGACGCGGACCTGCGCAACCAGTACACCTCCCGGGCCACCTTCTTTGCCGGCGTCGGTTCGACCCTGGCATCTGTCCTCATCCCCATCTTCACTACCGGTGGCATGGCCCTGGGCGGCAGCGCGGGCAAGGCCTATGGTATCATCGCGCTGATCATCGCGATCCTGGCCCCGTTGTTCATCCTGTTTACAGTGCTGGGTGTCAAGGAATACCGCGGCGAGGAGCAGGAAGAGAAGATGCGCCTCAATTTCCGCCGCATCACCCGTACCATCAAGCAGAACGACCAGCTGCGCTGGATGATCCTTATCTTCCTGCTGCAGCAGATCGGTAATGCCCTGGTCCTGGGCGGTATCGGCTCCAGCTTCATTTATTTCCGGTATGGATATGAAGGTGGTCTGTACTCCATCTTCTCCATGATCGGTGTGGCGGCGACCGCGGTCTTGATGATCATTTATCCGGCCCTGTCCCGCAAGTTCACCCGCCGCCAGCAGATGACCGGTCTGATGATCATGGTGTTCATCGGCAGCGCCATCGAACTCGTGGGTGGTCTGATGCCGGCCAACTCCTTCAGCTTCATCCTGCTGACGGTCGGCTACATGCTGGTCAACCTGGGCCTGTATGGTTTCTACCTCATCATGATGATCTCCATCATCAATACCGTCGAATACAACCAGCTGATCACCGGACATAGAAACGAGGCCATCATCACCTCCATGCGCCCGCTCCTGACCAAGATGGGCAGCGCCATCATCGTTGCGCTGACCTCTCTGACCTACCTCATCTTCCGGGTCACGGAGAAGACCAATGCCATCGCGGAATTCGAGCAGCAGGCACAGCTGGGCACCATCACCGACGCGGCCCGTATGGAAGGCATCCAGAACGTCATCAAGGGCGTCAGCAATGGCCAGACCATGGGCCTGCTGATGGCCATGGTCCTCATCCCGCTGGTCTTCGGATTCGTGTCTTACCTGCTGTATCAGAAGCACTATAAACTGGACGAGAAGACCTACGAGGACATCTGCAAACAGTTGGAGGCAAAGAAGGCTTGACTTTCCTAAGGGAATGTGATACCTTCAAATCAGCGGAAGAAGAAACAGGGAGAGACCCTGATATTTGTAGGGAGCCGAAGGGGCAACTTTGGAAACTCTCAGGCAAAAGAACCGGTTTCGGACGCATTCCTGGAAAGCGATTTTTGCACCGAAGAAGTATAATCTTTCAGGTCAACAGACAGGAGACGTATGATTTTATTTTCATGCGTCTCTTTCTTTATGTACTGGATTCTTAAAAGGAAAGAAACGCATGGAAAATTTCTTGCGAGGAGGGAACACTTTGGAAGCAAAGAAGACGCCATTGTACGAAAAGCACGTACAGGCGGGCGGTAAGATCGTGGAATTCGCGGGCTACCTGCTGCCGGTCCAGTATCCGACAGGTGTCATCAAGGAGCACATGGCCGTGCGGACGGCCTGCGGCCTGTTCGACGTATCCCACATGGGCGAGATCACGGTCAAGGGCAAGGACGCCGTGCGGTTTTTGAACCACCTGCTCACGAATGACTATACGGTCATGGAAGATGGTCAGGCTAGGTATTCACCTATGTGCAATCCGGAAGGCGGCGTGGTGGACGATCTGATCGTCTACAAGGTGCAGGAGGATGATTATTTCATCGTGGTCAACGCGGCCAACAAGGACAAGGACTTTGCCTGGATCAAAGCGCAGGTCCAGGGGAACGTGGAGGTCCAGGACATTTCCGAGACCATCGCCCAACTGGCATTGCAGGGCCCGAAGGCAGAGACCATCCTTAAGAAACTGACGGCGGAGGACCAGATCCCCACCGGCTATTACACAGCCAACTTCCAGGGCACAGTCGCGGGTTTTCCGGCCATCATCTCCCGGACCGGCTACACCGGCGAGGACGGTTTCGAACTGTATGTCAGCCCGGAACACGCACCGGCCCTGTGGGACCTGTTGCTGGAGAATGGTGCGGAAGAAGGGCTGATCCCCTGCGGCTTAGGTGCCCGGGACACCCTGCGTCTGGAGGCGGCCATGCCCCTCTACGGCCACGAAATGAACGATGAGATCACGCCACGGACGGCGGGTCTCGGCAGCTTCGTCAAGATGAAAAAGGAAGAGTTCATCGGTAAGGAAGCTCTGGAGCGCCTCGGGAAGCCGACCGAGCGCCGGGTTGGCCTGAAGGTCACCGGCAAGGGCATCGCCCGAGAGCACCAGGACGTGTACGCAGACGGTAGAAAGATCGGCGTGACCACGTCCGGCACCCACAGCCCCTATCTTAAGTACCCCATCGCCATGGCGATCGTGGAGGATGCCTACCGGGCGGTGGGCACCCAGGTGGAAGTCGATGTGCGCGGCCGCAGAGTCGCCGCGGAAGTCGTCAAACTGCCGTTTTATAAAAAAGACTGATCATTCAATATAAGGAGGATAAGATCATGAATTTCCCGAAAGACTTACAGTATACCCGCACCCATGAGTGGATCCGCTATGAAGGTGAAAGCGCCTACATCGGCATCACCGATTACGCCCAGGACCAGCTGGGTGACCTGGTCTTCGTCAACCTGCCGGAAGTCGGTGACGAGGTCATGGCCGGGGAACCCTTCGGCGATGTGGAATCCGTCAAGGCCGTTTCCGACATCAATGCCCCTGTGACTGGTGTCGTGGAAGAAGCGAACGAGGCCCTGGCAGACACGCCGGAAGCCATGAACGAGGATCCCTACGAAGCCTGGCTCATCAAGGTCGGCGAGATCTCTGCGACGGTGGATCTGATGGACGCGGAAGCGTATGAGGCATTTGTGGCCGAGGAGGGCTGATCCAATGGCCGTATATGTACCCAATACTGAGCAAGAACAGCAGGCGATGCTCAAGGCCTGCGGTTTTGCGGACGTCCGGGACATGTACCGGGACGTGCCGGATTCCGTATACCTGACAGAGCCTCTGGACCTGCCGGAAGGCCAGTCAGAACTGGCTGTGCGCCGTAAGATCGAAGCCATGGCGGCCGAGAACCATGTGTTCCGGCACATCTTCCGTGGCGCCGGCGCTTATAACCATTATATTCCTTCCATCGTGCATACTGTCACGGACAAGGAGGAATTCAAGACCGCCTACACGCCCTATCAGGCGGAGATCAGCCAGGGCGTGCTGCAGTCCATCTTCGAGTATCAGACCAACATCTGTGAGCTGACGGGGCTGGATGCCTCCAACGCCAGCGTCTATGACGGTGCTGTGGCGGCGGCGGAAGCCTGCGAAATGTGCCACGACCGCAAGCGCAGCAGGATCCTGGTATCTGGGACGGTAGATCCCCACATCCTGTCCGTAGTACGCACCTACAGTTTCGGCCGGAACGTGGAAGTCGTGGAGGTCCCGGTGCGGGATGGCGCGACAGATCCGGAAGCGCTCAAGGCGCTGATGACTCCGGACACCGCCTGCTTCCTGGTGCAGCAGCCGAACTATTATGGTATCCTGGAGGCAATCGAGCCGCTGGAGCAGATCGTGCATGAAGCAAAGGCCAAGCTGATCATGAGCTGCAATCCCATGACCCTGGCCGTGTTGAAAACGCCGGGCGAATATGGTGCGGACGTGGCCGTTGGTGAAGCGCAGCCCCTGGGCCTGCCCTTATCCTTCGGCGGCCCCTACATCGGCTACATGGCATCGACGGCGAAGATGATGCGCAGCCTGCCTGGCCGGATCGTGGGCCAGACGGTGGATCATGAAGGCAACCGTGCCTTCGTTCTGACCCTGCAGGCGCGGGAGCAGCACATCCGCCGGGAAAAGGCGTCCTCCAACATCTGTTCCAATGAGGCACTGTGCGCGATGCAGACAGCCGTCTATCTGGCGGCGGTCGGGCCCCAGGGCCTAAAGACGGTGGCGGAGCAGTGCGCGGCCAAGGCCCATTATCTGCAGAAGCAGCTGGAAGAAGCCGGGCTGAAACTGGCCTATGACCAGCCCTTCTTCCACGAGTTCGTGACGGAGGTACCGGATGCGGAGCAGATCCTGAAAGCGCTGGAAGAAAAGGACATCCTGGGCGGACTTCCGTTGGATGACCATCATCTCCTGTGGTGCGCCACGGAAATGAATACCAAAGAAGAGATCGACGAGACCGTACAGATCATCCGGTCTGTCGTTGGAAAGGGGGCGGAGGCATGAAGCTGGTCTTTGAAAGAAGCCGTGCCGGTCGGGGAACCGCGTATTTTCCGCCGTTGGACGTGCCTGCCTGGACACCCGAAACACCGCTCCGAGAACAGCCGCCCCGGCTGGCGGAGCTGCCGGAGACCGAGGTCGACCGTCATTATACCGAGCTGGCCAAGCAGACCTATGGTGTCAACGATGGTTTCTATCCCCTGGGCTCCTGCACCATGAAGTACAATCCCAAGATCAATGAAGATATGGCGGCACTGCCCGGCTTTACCGGCCTGCATCCCCTGCAGCCGGAGCACACGGTGCAAGGAGCGCTTAAGGTCCTGGCCGATACCGAAAAGTATCTCTGCGAGATCACCGGTATGGACGCGATGACCCTGCAGCCCGCCGCCGGCGCCCATGGAGAATTCACCGGCCTTTTACTGATCAAGGCCTATCATAAGTCCCGCGGGGACGAGATGCGGACGAAGATCATCGTGCCGGATTCCGCCCATGGGACCAACCCGGCCAGCGCATCGATGGCCGGATTCGAAGTCATCAGCATCGATTCCGATGAGAGAGGCTTCGTGAATCTGGAGGAACTGAAGAAAGCGGTCGGACCGGACACCGCCGGTCTGATGCTGACCAACCCCAACACGGTCGGCTTGTTTGACCCGCAGATCCTGGAGATCACCCGGATCGTCCATGAGGCGGGCGGCCTCTGCTACTATGACGGCGCGAACCTGAACGCGGTCATGGGCATCGCCCGGCCGGGTGACATGGGATTCGACGTGGTCCATCTGAACCTGCACAAGACCTTCTCCACCCCGCATGGCGGCGGTGGCCCCGGCAGCGGCCCCAGCGGCTGCAAGGCCTTCCTGGCCCAGTTCCTGCCCGGTGTGCGGGCTGTGGACGGTACACTGACCCGGGCGGAGCATTCCATCGGCGACGTGCGCAGCTTCTATGGCAACTTCCTGGTGGTGGTCAAGGCTCTGACCTACATCCTGTCTATCGGAGCAAGCGGCGTGCCGAAAACGGCGGCGAACGCGGTGCTGAATGCCAACTATATGAAGGAAAAGCTGAAGGACCTGTATCCAATGGCCTTCGACCACGTCTGCATGCATGAGTTCGTCATGAGCCTGGAGCAGATGAAGAAGGACACGGGCGTGACGGCCATGGACATCGCGAAGGCACTGCTGGACGGTGGCATCCATCCGCCGACCATGTACTTCCCGCTGATCGTCCATGAGGCGCTGATGGTAGAGCCCACGGAGACGGAGACGAAGGAGACCCTGGATGAGGTGATCGACCTGTTCCGCAAGGTCTATGAGGAAGCGATCGCTCATCCGGAGACCATGGCCGAGAAGCCGGAGCACACACCCATCCGCCGTCCGGACGAGGTGCAGGCGGCCCGCAACCCCATCATTCGTTATGCTTTCGAGGATTAAGTTTGTACAAACCCAGGGGACAGATCCCTACATGAATCTGGCCCTGGAACAATGGTTGACAGAAAAGGTACAGAGGGATGAACTCCTTCTGTACCTTTGGCAAAATGAGCGGACTGTGGTCATCGGGCGCAACCAGAATGCCTGGAAAGAGGTGGATCTGGAGGCGCTTACCGGTGACGGCGGGAAGCTTGCCCGGCGCTTCAGCGGCGGCGGTGCGGTCTACCACGACCTGGGCAATCTGAACTTCTCCTTCTGCGTGCACCGGGACAATTATGACGTGGAGCGCCAGCTGGAGGTGATCGCCGAGGCGGTACGCAGCTTCGGGATCCCGGCGGAGCGGACCGGCCGCAATGACCTGGAGGCCTATGGAAAGAAGTTTTCCGGCAACGCCTTTCTGAAAACGGAGCAGGGCTGCTGCCACCATGGCACCCTTATGCTGCGGGTGGATGAGGAGCGGCTCAGCCGGTATCTGACCGTGTCCAAGGCCAAGCTCGCTTCCAAGGGCGTAGATTCCGTGCGGGCCCGGGTGGGCAACCTGACGGACTGGTGCCCGGATCTTACGGCAGAGCGCCTGTCCGTAGCGCTGCGTGGGGCCATGGCCCGGGTCTATGATCTGCCCATCGAGGTGCTGGACCTGACCGAGGCCTTGCAGTCAGAGGAAGTGCTGGCAAAAGCCGCCTATCTGCAGTCCTGGGACTGGCTGTACGGCCGGAAGATCCCTTGCACGTTTGAGCAGGAACAGCGCTTTTCCTGGGGCAGCGTGCAGATCGAGCTACAGATCGACCGGGGCGTGATCCAGGCGGTCCGGTGTTACAGTGACGCGCTGGACACCACTTTGGTGCACCGTGTGGAGGAAGCCCTTGTCGGCTGCCGGTTCGACAAAGAAGCCCTGAAAGAGCGGCTGGCCTGGAACGCAGACCTGGCCTGTTGGGCAGAAAGCTATCTAAAGGAGTTACTATGAAGGAATATGATCTGATCGTCATCGGCGCCGGACCCGGCGGATACGAGGCGGCTCTGGAAGCGGCCGCGGGCGGCCTGCACACGGCGCTGATCGAGAAGGAGGCCATGGGCGGCACCTGCCTGAACCATGGCTGCATTCCCACTAAGGCCCTGCTGCACGCGGCGGAACTGTACCGCGGCGCTTTGGAGGCAGCCACCTTCGGCGTCCCCATGCAGGCCTCTTACGATATGGCCGCCATGCAGGTGCGCAAGAACGAGGTCGTGGCCACCCTGCGCCAGGGGATCGAGACCCGCATGAAGAAGGCCAAGGTCGAGGTGTTTACGGGCATCGGTACCCTGGTGGACCCACATACGGTGCAGGTCGGCGAGGAGCAGATCTATGGAGAGAAGATCCTGATCGCCACCGGATCCCGCGTTTCCATCCCGCCGATTCCGGGCGCCGAGTACGCGCTGACCAGTGACGCCTTGTTGGAGGTGGAAGCACCTTTTGAGCACCTACTGATCATCGGTGGCGGTGTCATCGGCATGGAATTTGCCAGCCTCTACAGCGCACTGGGCCGTAAGGTGGCCGTGGTCGAAGCCCTGGGGCGCATCCTGCCCACCATGGACAAGGAGATCTCCCAGAGCCTGAAGATGCTTATGAAAAAACGTGGCGTGGAAATCCACACCGATGCCCGTGTCCTGGAGATCCGGCCGGACCATACCTGTGTATTCTTAGAGAAGGAAAAAGAGCAGACCGTGCAGGCGGACGGTATCCTGATCTGCACTGGGCGCCGGGCCAATACCGAGGGGCTGTTCGCGGGTGAGCCACTGGTGGAGATGGACCGGGGCCGCATCCTCGTCAATGCGGTGGGGCAGACCTCGCAGCCCCATATCTACGCCATCGGAGACGTGGCCATCGGGCCGCGGCAGAAATATATGTTGGCCCATGAAGCCACGGCAGAGGGTCTGAACGCAGTGCATCACATGCTGGGCAGGGAAGCGGACATCTGCCTGGAGACCATGCCCGCCTGCGTCTATACCGCGCCGGAGATCGCCTCCGTGGGATTGACGGCGGAGCAGGCGAAGGAGCTGGGCATTGCCGCAGAAAGCCACAAGGTGCCCATGTCCGCCAACGGCAAGACCGTCGTCTGCGGGGCAGAGCGGGGCTTCATCAAGGTCATCTATGGGGCGGAGGATCATAAGCTTCTGGGTGCCCAGATGATGTGCGAACGCGCTACAGATATGATCAGCGAATTTGCTTTAGGTATCACAAAAGGCCTCACCATGGAGGAGATGGCCCGTGTCGTACGGCCCCATCCCACCTTCAGCGAGGCCATCACGGAGGTAGTACGTGTATGAATGAATCGATCCGCCAGTATGGCAAAAAGCCACCCTTTTCCAGTTTTCTTCCGGGTGTAGCCGGTGTGCGGGGCATCCCGATCTGGTGTTATTACGTGAACCGCGGCCAGGCCGTGGTCAGTTTTGGTGTGGACAACAAGGACCATCCCATCATGGAATTCTTGCCGGCCCACCGGGCCTATACCCAGGTGCGGAAGACCGGTTTCCGGACCTTTGTGCGTGCAGACGGTGCTCTGCGGGAGCTTTTCACGCAGGAAGAAGATGGCACGATGACCATCGGTATGAACCTGCTGGGCCTGGAAGAGGAGAACTGCGGCCTGTCCACGCAGGTGCGGTATTTCGTCCTGCCGGAGGAGCACGTAGGTGCCCTGGTGCGCCGGGTCTGTGTGACCAACACATCGGATAAGCCGGTGCAGCTGGAAGTGCTGGATGGTATGCCGGAGCTTGTGCCCTACGGCGTGACCGATTGGACCCTGAAGAACATGCTGCAGACGGGCAAGGCCTGGATGCAGGTGGAGGATACGGAGGACAGGGCGCCTTACTACCGCGTGCGGGCCAGCATGGAGGACACCACAGACGTGGCCGTGATCGAGGGCGGCAACTTCGCCGTATCATTTGACGCGGCGGGCCAGCGCCTGCCCATGATCACCGATCCGGCGCAGATCTTCGACTATGACCTGTCGCTGGAACGGCCGGTAGTCTTTAAAGAAGGCGGACTTGCACAGGTGGAAGCACACCGGGCTCGCACCTCCAATTTCTTCCCCTGTGCCTTCGCGGCCATCGAGGGGGAGATCGCTCCGGGCGAGAGCCTGTCCTGGAATACTCTGATCGGCCAGGTGGAAAGCAAGGATATCCTGCAGAAGTTCCTGGAAGGCACCTTCACCGGCGACTGGTTCACCCAGAAGGAGCAGTGTGCCATCGCCCTGACCGACACACTGACCGACTGTATTGATACCCACACGGCGGATCCCCGTTTCGACGCCTACTGCCGCTATACCTACATGGACAACGTCCTGCGCGGCGGCCGCCCGATGCTGCTGGGCGACAAGGTCTTCTACGCCTATTCCCGCAAACACGGGGATCTGGAGCGGGATTACAACTATTTCTCCATGCTGCCGGAGTTCTACTCCCAGGGCAATGGCAATTTCCGCGACGTCAACCAGAACCGCCGCAGCGACAGTTTCTTCTCACCCTTTGTGGGCAAGTACAACCTGCACATGTTCTACGACATGATCCAGCTGGACGGCTACAACCCCCTGAGCGTGGAGATGCAGACCTTCACCCCGGAGGGAGAGACGGAAGCCCTGACTCCGGGCCAGATCTTTGCCCGGCTGGAGCGGGCAGGCCAGGAGGACCGTTTCGAAGAGGTGATGCGCGGGGCGAAAAGCCAGCTGAACGCCCGCTTCAACGAAGGTTTCTGGTCCGACCATTGGACCTACAACCTGGATCTGGTGGAGGAATACCTGGCCATCTGGCCGGACAAAGAAGAGGATCTGCTCTTCGCTGAAGAATATACCTGGTTCCCGGCACAGGCCATGGTCAAACCCCGGGCCTGCCGCTATGAGGAGACCCCGCGGGGCATCCGCCAATATGACACCCTGGAGCGGATGCGCGACAGTCAGGGCCTGTACGTCAAGGACAGTAAGGGTGCCATCCTGCGCAGTTCCCTGCTGGAGAAACTGGTGGTCCTTTGCCTGACCAAGTTCGCGGGTCTGGACTCCTACGCCATGGGTCTGGAGATGGAAAGCGGCCGGCCCGGCTGGTATGATGCCCTCAACGGCCTGCCAGGCATCCTGGGTTCTTCCATGAACGAGACCTATGAGTTGCAGCGCATGCTGGATTTCGTGGTGGCAAGGCTTAAGAAGTATGACCGCAGGATCGAGCTTTCCGAAGAAGCGACGGCGTTGGGCGAAGCATTGTACGCGGCAGCGCAGACAGAAGGCCTTGCACAGGAAGGTATGCAGCTTGCCTTCTGGAATGCCATCAATGACGCGAAGGAAGCCTATCGGGACAAAGTCTTCGATGGCCCCAATGGTACACGAGTCTCCTGCACGGCTGCGCAGCTTTACGATAAACTGGAAGCCCTGCGTACCGTCGTCGGGCTGGCGATCCGCAAGGCAGATGCTTTTGGCGCACCGGCCCCGGCCTACTTCTCCTATGAGGTCACCGACTACCGAAAAGACGATGCGGGCATCCATCCCCTGCAGTTTGCGCAGCATGCCCTGCCGCCTTTCCTGGAGGGAGCGGTCCGCCGCATGAAGCTGGAGGATGCGGACGCTGCAAAGATCTATGACCAGGTCCGCCACAGCGACCTGTATGATGATAAGCTTTCCATGTACCGGGTCAATGCCCCGCTGGACTTAGAATCCTACGAGATCGGCCGCTGCCGCGCCTTCACGCCCGGCTGGCTGGAAAACGCGTCGATCTGGCTGCACATGGAGTATAAATACCTGCTGGAAACCTTGAAGGCCGGCCTGTATCCCCAGTTTTTCGAGGACCTGAAAAAGACCTGCATCCCCTTCCTGGATCCGGAGGTCTATGGCCGCAGCACCTTGGAGAACTCCTCCTTCCTGGCCAGCAGCTTGAATCCGGACGAGGAGATCCACGGCCGCGGTTTCGTGGCACGGCTCAGCGGCTCCACCGCCGAGTTCCTGAGCATCTGGCGCCGCATGATGTTCGGTGACCAGCCCTTCACCATGGAAGAGGGCACGCTGGTCTGCAACCTGCAGCCCGCACTGCCCGGCTGGCTGATCGGTAAGGATATGACAGTCTCCGCCATGTTCCTGGGCCAGACAAAGGTCACCTATCATCTGCCGGACCAGGAGGACCTGATCCCCGGTGGGTATCGGGTCGAAAAGATCCTTTTGGACGGTCAGGAGGCGCCGGCACAGAACATTTTCGGCGAATCAGCGGAATCTATAAGAAATGGTGCGGTCTCAAGGGTTGAAGTCTGGATCGAAAAGTGATACGATTTTCTTCTAACAGGATGATGCGCATTTAGATTGCGCAAAATCGAATGAAGGAGAAGAATCATGAACAACCTGGAGATCTACAAGAAAACACTGGGATTCTCGTTGCGTCGTATTTTCTGGGAGTTCCTGTCGGTCGTATTGCTGCCTGGGCTGGGTCTTCTACCTGATCGTGCAGGCCCATCCGGAAGTGTATCAGACCTTCGGTACGGCGCTGCAGGAAGCGCTGGCAGACAACACCAGTGATTTTGCGGCCCTGCTTAGGGATCCCAACATGCAGCCGGGCGTCCTCAGGAATTTCATCAACTCCGGCATCAATGACGTGCCCACGGAAGCCAGCATGTCCTTCCTGGATTCCAAGTCCGATAAATTCCGCAAACTGCATCAACAAGCCTGATATAAGGAGAGATCAAAAGTGGCACCTACGAAGATCGATATGGCAGCCGGGTCCTGATCCCGGTGACGGTCATGGTGCATCACGCCCTTTGTGACGGGATCCATCTGGCGGCCTTCTACCGGAACCTGGAGAAGGAACTCCATCATTTTGCAGAAGAAAGGAAAGAATAAGTCCATGCAGAAGATCAAAGGCGTGCTCCCGGCGATGGTCACCCCCTTCGACCGGGCCGGCAATATCGATATCGGCGCGATCCGCGCGCTGGTCAGCTTTTTCAAAGAACAGAAGGTGGACGGCCTGTACCTGACGGGCAGCACCGGAGAAGGGTTCCTGATGAGTCCGGAGGAGCGCCAGCAGGTGGTAGAGGTCATCGCGGAGGCGGCGAATGGGGAACTGCCCTTCATCGTACACGCGGGTGCCATCGGGACCAAGGTGACCATCGAACTGGCCCGACATGCTGAAAGATATGGCGCTGCGGCCGTGTCATCGGTGCCGCCCTTCTACTGGAAGTTCGGCCCGGAGAACATCGAGAAATACTATCGGGAGATCGCGGAAAGCGTAGAAGTCCCGGTGATCATGTACAATATCGCCCTGGCCGGCGTGATGGACTTTTCCACCATCCGGCGCATGGCCCAGATCCCCAATGTGCAGGGCATCAAGTATACGGCGCCGACCCAGTTCGAGATGCTGGAGCTTCGGGAGCAGCTGGGTCCGGACTTTGTCATCTATTCCGGCAGCGACGAGATGGCCATGAGCGGCTTAGGGTATGGCGCGGACGGTATCATCGGCACCTTCTACAACATCCTGCCGGACCTGTACCAGGATCTGTACCAGGCATCCCAGCGTAAGGACATGGACGCCATGCTGGACAAGCAGAAGATCGCCAACCAGGTCATCCTCACGTGTCTGAAACATGAAATGATCCCGACCGTGAAAGCGATGATGCGCTGGGTCGGGATCGATGGTGGTTATGCACGCAGCCCCTTCCGCCAGTATACGCGGGAGGAGGAGCTTCAGTTGATGGAAGAGTTCCGGCCGATCCGGGATCTGCCCGGGGCCGACAAGGTCCTGTTCCTCAGTAGAGACTGGGAAGTTTAAGGACGGAGCATCATATACAGGGCGCGGTACTGCGCGGCGGAGTTGTCCCAGGAGACATCCTTCTCCATATCGCGGATGACCATTTCGTCCCAGTACTCGCGGCCGGTGAAATAGAGGGTCTTGGCCCGGATCACGGCTTCCCAAAGGAGACCTGCTTCGTAGCGGTCGAAGGTGAAGCCGTTGCCTTCATTAGTGAACATGTTGTAGGGCTGGACGGTATCCTTCAGGCCACCGGTCTCCCGGACGATCGGCACGGTACCATAGCGCATGGCGATGAGCTGGGTCAGGCCGCAGGGCTCGAAGAGGGAAGGTACCAAAAGCGCATCAGCACCGGCATAGATCTGGTGCGCCAGGCCTTCATCATACATGATGCAGGAGCAGACCGAGCCTTTATAGGTGTTTTCGTAATAGCGGAAGGAATTCTCGTAGCGGGCGTCACCCGTGCCCAGGATCACCACCTGGGTGTTGCCGTCGATCAGGTTCGGCAGGATCGCATTGACCAGGTCCAGACCCTTCTGGTCGGTCAGACGGGAGATCAGGCCGATGACGAACTTATCCGGATCCTGCTCCAGACCCAGTTTTTCCTGCAGCGCCATCTTGTTCTGCGGCTTGCCGACCAGCACGTCCTCAACAGAGTAGTTGGCGGCCAGGAGCTTGTCGGTCTCACTGTCCCACTGCTCCACGTCGATACCGTTGACGATACCGCAGAGCTTGCCGGAATGGTAGCGCAGATGGTCATCCAGATGCTCGCCGTAGAAGGGTGTCTGGATCTCGTCCGCGTAGGTCTTGCTGACGGTGGTGATCATGTCGGCGTAGGTCAGGCCGCCCTTGAACATGTTGGCGTCATCCACGCCCTGCTTGAGCACGTGATAATCGAAGAGATAATCCGGCAGACCGGACCAGTATTTGACGGTCGGGATGTCGTAGATGCCCTGGAACCGCAGGTTGTGGATGGTGAGGATGGCCTTGGCGAAGGCCACGCGGGTGCCCTCGAAAACGGTGCGCAGATAGACGGGGACCAGGGCCGCCTGCCAGTCGTGGCAGTGGATGATGTCCGGGATCCAGTCCATATAATTGAGGGCCGCCAGAGCCGCCTTGGCGAAGAAGCAGTACTTGGGGATATCGTCCACCAGGTTGGTGTAGGGGTTGCCCCAGCTGAAGAATTCTTCGTTGTCGATGAAGTCATAGACGACGCCGTCCCACACATATTCCATGATGCCCACGTAGTATCTGCGGCCGTCCGCGCACAGGTCCATGGTGAAGGATCCGCGGTAGACCATCTTCTCCTGATACTTCCAGGGGATGCACTTATAGCGCGGCAGGATGACCTTGACATCGCAGTTCTGCGCGGTCAGCGCGCGGGGCAGTGCGTACATGACGTCGCCCAGACCGCCGGTTTTGACAAAAGGATAGCATTCGGACCCGACGAAGGCCACGCTGCGGCGTGGTTCGGGCATGGAAGTCAGATTGTTGTTCATGATGGTTCTCCCTTTTG
>CADBPG010000141.1 GCA_902796435.1 uncultured Eubacteriales bacterium
CACAACGATGACATCCAGAGGGATACCGCGTTTTTTGTATTCGCGGGCAATGCCCAGCAGTTCATCCTGCGTCTGATAACGCAGCTTACACTGCCAGAAGCCCATGCCATACTCCGGCATCATGGGCACCTTGCCGGCCGCATCCGCGTATGCACGCTCGATCTCCGCAGGCGTATCTCCTGCGGTGATCCAGTAATCCAACTGCTTCGTGGAACGGGCTTCCCAAGCTGTCACGTTCTTGCCGAAGGTTACCTGGCCGATGCCCGGATTGTTCCACAGGAAGCCATAGCCCTTATTGGAAATAATGAAGGGTACGCAGGCCTGCGAGTTGCGGTGCGCCAGTTCCAGTGTCGAGCCCTTCACATCCAGATACGGATCCTGATACTGGCCCATACCGAAGATCTTCTCCTGATCATCGGACTCAAAGCGGGCCGTCAGGTGATAGTTATCCATCATTTCGTGCGGATTGAAGCTGCGGGGCTGGATCTCCAGGGCGCTGGCAAACAGTCGCGGCTCACCTTCCTTCTGGTGGAAACGCTGACGCTGGAATTCTTCCAGCAAAAGCTTTCCATCCTGATTATAAAAGGCAAGCTTTCCCCAGGCATTGATCTTACAAGTGATTTTGCCATTGCGGATCCCGGTCAGTCCATCTTCCTCGAAGAATTCCACCTCTGTTGGTTCGGGCTCTAACAAAGAAGAGATATCATCCGGAATGAACTCGTGCCGCTGAGTCGCCCGGACACGGAAACTATTCGGGCCCCAAGGCTCGATGCAGAGCAGTTCTTTATCATCTCTACGGATCAGTTTATTATTCTCTTTCAGGATCATAAAACCACTTCCTACTCTTTTACATTAGATATTCATGCGCCAGAACCAACATCACGCTGGACGTCCAGGTGTACGCTCTGTCTCGCAAGCCATCCCCGGTCAGCGCATCAAAATTCTCGGCGCATCCGCTTTTGCGTACCATACGGCAGAAACGGTCCGCCGTCCTTACGGCTTCCTCATGTCGGCCGCACTTGTCAAGACCTTCTACGATCAGCATGGTGCTGGGTGCCCAGATTGGTCCCCGCCAATATCCGTCACTTTCGTAGTACAGGCTGTCTGGTGCTTCCGTGGCATAGCCCCATTCCGTAGCAAACATCCCCAACCGTTCGAGAAGGCTTGCACGGACCTGTTCCGGCAGTCTTTCCCCCAGGATCAGTGGCAGGCAAAGGATCAGGCTCTGATTCTCCACCTTTTCATTGGAAAAAGCCTGTATGGCCGCCGGTTTGTTATCCGGGAAAAGCTTCTCCAACATACGGTCAAGCATCTGATCTGCTCTGTATTTCCAGTCTTCTGCTTCTTGGCTCCGACCCAGTTCCTGCGCTAGAGAGGCCAGCTCATCCATCTGCAAGATCATAAACGCTGCCAGATCCGGCGTTGTCATGGGAGGCGTTTCAATAAACGCCGTGGAATTATCCCAGCCGGAATCATTGCCATGCGTGTATTCACACAGGCCGTCGTTGTTAGGATCCCGATAGTTGAGCCACCATGCACTCCACCGGCTCAGTTTCTCGTAGGCTTCCTCTTTTTGCTCTGGGGTGACCGGCATGATCTGCGCCAGTTTATGGTAGGTCCAGCCGTGGATGGGCGGTTTGCAATAGTTGTCCAGCAGGATCGTATCGTTGATACTGTCCGGGATCACGCCAGAGGGCGTCTGGTGGTCGAACATGACCATGAACTGATCCCACGCCATGTCAGGATCCCCATAAGCACTAGCGATCGCATTGAAGCAATGATCCCAGCTCCAGACACTGCTCATCCAGTTTTTGGACATGTACATAGCATATCGCTTGAACAGCCCGCACGGTGCAATAATGCTGCTCCAGTTCACATAGGAGGCATACTCAGCCGTTTCCTTGTATTCATCCGGCACTGCAGGCATCTTCTTAAAGAAATCCTCGAAGTCGGATCGGACGCTCTGCTGGGCCTGGTCAATGTCATAGACCTTTCCCTGGTCTTTCCAGGAGTCCCTGACTTCCTCCAGGGCAAACAAGAACCTTCCATTCTCAGCTTTTACCGTATAAGAAGCGGCTGAGGTCGTCTCTCCTGTCCACGTCTGTTCAGAGATGCCCGCTCCGGTCTGCACATACATCATGTAGCGGCAGGACGTACGATAAACATTGGCCATATACCAGGTCCGTTCTCCACTCTGCCACTGCTCGATCAGATTGAAGGTACCGCTTGCAATCGGATTGAAATCCAATTGCATGGAAAGATCCTCTCCTGTTCCTTCGAACAGAAGGGTGGTCTCCCCGTCGAAAACGATCCGAATCTGACCTTTGTCTGTATGGACAAGCATCTGATCCGGCGTTGCCGTTACGGTCGCCTTAAGTTTTTTTCCTTCCGCACATACGTCGATTCTGGCGATCAGGGAGTTGGAATCGGCTGTGTTTCCACTCAATCCATGAACGGATCGGAGGAAGAGCCCCTGCTCATTCCCCCATCCGTGAAAGTTTGATTCAAGCCATCCCAGCGCCAGGTAACTGCCCCTGGCGCTGAAAGGTACTTCATTTAACTTGATGTTCACTTAGCTTACCTCCTAAGCAAGCGGAGTGATCACTCCATGATCAGCCAAGTTCCGCCTGTACTTCGTCCAGGATCTCCTGGCCGCCCTGATTCAGCCAATCCTCAACAAAGGTATCGAATTCGGAAATATCCTTCTTGCCGGTGATGACCTGCAGAACGAATTCATCCTCCATTGCGATCAGGTTGGACCAGTATTTCTCGACAGCAGCTGTCGGGCTGTAGGTAACAGAAGAGACCTTCTTGACCGGTTCTACATTGGTATACGGACGGTCACCTACCATCAGAGAGTAGATACGAGAGAATTTTGGGTCGTTGACATCCAGATCCATCGGGGTCAGATGGTCATCCTTCGCCCAATCCATGTTGTTGCAGATACGCTGGATATCCGCGATATCTTCTTTCAGATGCTTGTAGGGGTTGCCATTGAAGTCATAGTCGGCTTCGGTCGTCTTGCCAAGCGCGATGTCCAGAAGCACTTTGTGCGTATATTCGGACTCATCTGCACAGGCTTGGTTGTTACGCAGCGGGAAGTAACCCATAGAAAGGTACGTATTGTCTACCAGGAACGCTTCATCACGAACATGGATATTGTTCAGCTCGACGATGGCACGCTGTACATCCTCGCTGACGCCGTTCTTGATCAGCGTGTAGCCATTGCCCAGGTTGCCAACGTGGTATTCCCACTCGCCATTGGCGTTATACAGCGGATACGCCTGCCAGTTCGCGGTCGGGTCGTTGATGAAGGAGCTGGTATTGCCATACCCAAGCGCCCACCAAGAGCACATGTAGATACCGCAAACGTTACCGTTGATATCCTTGCCGACTTCCGTCTGTACGCACATCTCCGGATTCAGGATACCCTCTTCATACCAGCGATGCAGCAGTTCAAGAGCGGACTTGAATTCTTCGGTAGTAGATCCATAGTAGACCTTACCGGAATCATCCTGCAGCAGATATCCGGGATAAGCACCCATGGCCTGATAGACCGGGTCGAGCATGCCCATGGCCGGGTTGGCGGACATGAACGTGCAGTAGGTACGGGTATTGTTCTGCGGTCCCTGGATACCGTACGGAGCTTTGCCGGATTCTACGAACGCTTTCGCTACTTTTTCAAGATCTTCCACGGTCTTCGGAATCTCAAGACCCAGCTCATCGCACCAGTCCTCACGGATGAACATGACCGGTACTTCAGAAGCGGAAACGTCCAGAGACGGAATGGAATAGACCTTGCCCTGATAAGAGGACTTGTTGATCGCTACTTCACCGGCGGAGTTCTCGATCTTAAGAACCTGCTGAGAGGAATACTTGTTGATCGCATCGCCGATATCCTGCAGCTGGCCATCGCGGGCGGCTGCTACCAGATAGGTTCTTTCACCGGTTACCAGAGCATCTGGCAGATCGTTGGAGGCGATCAGCGTAGAGACCTTTTGGTTGTATGCATCACCAGAGGCAGCATACCAGTCAACGATAACATTGATGTTGAAGGTGTCGCGGATGTAGCGGATGAAGTAGTTTTCTTCAACCGTGTCACCCAGATCAGAAAGTGTGGTGTCGGTCGGATCGACAGACATACCGATATGGACATCGACCGGTGTTTCAAATTTGTAGAAAGCACGGTCATCTGTCTCACCCGCAGGAGCATCGGGGCCGAAATCTTCCGGCAGAGCATATTTAAACGCTTCTTCTGCAGGTGCTGCTTCCTCAGAACTCGACCCTTCAGCCTCGGCTTCCGAAGTCTTCTCTTCTGATTTGCCTGAATCATTACTGCTCTTGCTGCAGGCTGCTAGCATAGTTACGATCATTGTAGCTGCCAAAAGCAGAACCAAGAGTTTCTTGCACATTTCTTTCATGCTTTTATCCTCCTTTAGCATATATTTAGCCCTTGACCGCACCAAGGGTTATGCCCGTAACAAAATACTTCTGGATGAACGGATAGAAGATCAGCATAGGAACCATGGAGATAAAGACCTTCGCCGCATCCAATGCCTGGTTGGAGTTTTTCGTAAGCTCCTGCAGCTGCTCCGTAGTATACGAAATATCAGCGGAGATCTTGACGACGATCTGCTTGATATATGTCTGCAGCGGATAATTGGCAGGAGAATTGATGAACAGAAGACCCTGCAGGTACTCGTTCCAGTACCCTACGCTGACAAACAGCAGAACCGTTGCCAGAACCGGTTTCGAAATCGGGATGATGACCTTGAACAGAACTGTCCACGGGCCGGCGCCATCCACGATGGCTGCCTCCTCCAGTGACTGCGGTATCTGCCGGAAAAAGCTTACGATCAGGAATATGTTGAAGACTGAAATGGAACCAGAAAAGATCAAAGCCCAAATGGTATCGATCAGCCCATAATTGCGGACCGTCATATACCAGGGAATCGTACCGCCGTTGAAAAGCATGACAAAGACCAACAGCCACATGATGGCATTGCGCGGCTTGTACTCCTGCGTCGTCTTGGAAAGCGGGAATGACATGAGTACCATGCAGAACAGGTTCAAGGTCGTACCCACAACAACACGAATGACGGAAACATAAACAGAATGGAAAAACGCGTCATCCTGCATGATCAGTTTATATGAGCGGAGCGTGAAACCGATCGGCCAAAGGACGACCTTGCCTCCATCGACCGCTTCTTTCGAAGAAAGCGAGAGGCTCAGCGTGTAAACGATCGGATACAGACAGCTGAACGTCAGAATGAGCAGAATAATGGTGTTGACTACGTTGAATATCCGATCGCCTGCTGTTTTGCTGCTAACCATTTTTTACGCTCCTTTCTCAGAAAATACTGTAATTCGCAAATTGATGCGCCAACAGATAGGAAACAGAGATCATGATCAGACTGACAACGGATTTCAGCAGACCCGCGCAGGATGCCAGACTGTACTGAACCTTGACAAGACCGATACGGTAGACCCAGGTATCGATGATATCACCAGTAGAATAGACTGATGCATTATACAGGTTGAATACCTGGTCAAAACCGCCATTCAGAATATTGCCGAGGGAAAGCGTCGCCATAAGGACGATCGTCGGTGCCAGCGAAGGCAGTGTGATATGCCGGATCAGCTGGAACCTTCCGGCTCCATCGATGGCGGCCGCCTCGTACAGGTTCGGATCGATTCCGGAGAGAGCCGCAAGATAGATGACAGCGCCATAGCCAAATTCCTTCCAGACATCAGTGCCGATCAACAGCCCCCGGAAGATGCTCGGATTTCCCAGAAAGACCTGCGGTTCATAGCCGAACCATCCGAAGATGACGTTTACGACACCCCGGTAGCCAAGCATGGTCGAAATGATGTTCGCAAGAATGACCCAAGAAATAAAGTGCGGCAAATAAACGATCGTCTGGACCGGCTTTTTGAATTTCATGTTCTTGACTTCATTCAGCAGGATGGCAAACACGATCGGAATGATCAGGTTGCAGATCATTTTGCCAGAGGCGATCACCAGCGTATTGACCAGAACCTTCCGCACATCTTTCAAACGGGACAGGTACTCAAAGTTTTCCAAGCCAACCCAAGGAGAACCGAACCAGCCCTTGCTTGGAGAAAAATCTTCAAAGGCCATGACGATACCTACCATGGGGACAATACTGAACATAACGATCCAGACCAGGCCCGGAATGATCATCAAGGTGTAATGCAGGGTATTATACCCGCTTCGTCCACCTTTCTTTTTCTCTTTCATATCAGACTTCTCTCCCTTCCTTTTCTTGTTAGATCGTAAAGCCGCACGCAAGATCCGCCCCACGCGTGAAGACCGGAATGACTTCCAACGGGGCTTTTACCAGATACTCCCGTCCGCCTTCAAATACTTCTCCTGTACTCAGGAGCTTCCATAAGGTTCCTTTTGGCAGATATACCTCCCTTTCATAAGAGTTTTCGTAACAGACCGGCGCCACCAGAAGATCCGGTCCGAACATATATTCGTCTGCTCTGTCGTATGCTTTTTCATCTTCCGGGAATTCAAAGAACAGAGCCCTTATGACAGGCGCGCCGGTTTCATGCGCTTCCTGCATGATTCTGCGGAGATACGGCCGCATGCTTTCCCGAATATCGATATACTTACGGCAGATATCATAAACTTCATCGCCATAGCTCCAGATCTCGTTGTCCGCACCGGTCCCTTCGATCAGTTCCCCCGCCTTGTTGAACAGATCCACATAAGGCTCTCTTCTTCCATGCAGCCGCATGACCGGGCAGAATGTGCCGAACTGGAACCAGCGGACGAACAGCTTCCGAAAACTCTCGTCCGTCGGATCCCCGCCGAAGAACCCGCCGATATCCGTGGTCCACCAGGGGATCCCTGCCAGACCGATCTGGATACCAGCGCAGATCTGCCGACGGAAATCCACGTAGGAGGAAAAGATGTCTCCGGACCATACGAGCGTCGCGTACTTCTGACTGCCGGCCCACGCGCAGCGGATCAGATTGATGATATCGTCCTGTCCGTCTGCCTTCAGACCTTCGTAGAAGATCCTGGCGTATTCTTTCGGATACTCGTTGGAGACTTCCAGAAGCGGCCCCGCGTAACTGCTCATGTTATCAAATCCATAATTGGTGTATCCCGGTTCAGACTCATCCAGCCAGAAAGCCCGAATCCCTTTGGATGTATAATTCTCACGGCATTTATTCCAAACATACTGCCGGGTGCGCGGGTTCATGGGATCGGCAAGCACATTGTTTCCATGGAAGATACTCTGCACATCGACCCCGGAGTGATTGCGTATCAGAAGCCCTTGATCGCGCATTTCTTCATAGTTCTCACTCTGCCAGCTGACCTGCGGCCAAAAGGAGACCATGGTCTCGATGCCCATTTCATGCAGTTCCCGGACCATTGCCCCCGGATCCGGGAAATATTCCGGATCAAAGCGCCAGTCTCCACACTTCTTCCAATGGAAATAATCGACGACCAAAACGTCCAGCGGGATACCGCGCTGCTGATACTCTCTGGCAATATTCAGTACCTGCTCCTGATTCCAGTAACGAAGCTTGCACTGCCAGAACCCCATGCCCCATTCCGGCATCATAGGAACGTGACCGGTCGCATCCGCGTACTGCTGCTCGATCTCAGCAGGAGTATTTCCTGCAGTAATCCAGTAATCCAGCTGCTTCGTACTGTGTGCTTCCCATTCGGTCGTATTCGTGCCGAAATGAACCATACCGATAGCGGGGTTGTTCCACAGAAAACCATACCCCAGAGTAGAAATATAGAAAGGTACACTGACCTGAGTATTGCGCTGCTCAAGATCCAGATTGCAGCCTTTCAAATTCATGATCTCCTGTTGGTACTGGCCCATGCCGTAGATCTTCTCCGACGGATCTGAAAGAAAGGTGGCTCTTAAATGAAAGCTTCCACCGGGCTGTGCATCGAACTGGCGGGCTCTGCGGCGTTGGGCATTGGCGAAGGAAAGCTCCTGCAGAAGGATCTGACCCTCCTCGGTGAGAAACTCGATCTGTGGATAAGAACCGTCCCACGGCTTTCGCAGAACAGCCCGCGCGATCAGTCTGCCGTTCTTGATCTCCACACACTCCGTGGACTGCTGTACAGAAACTTCAACAACTTCCGGCTCTATGAGTGCACCCGGCCCCGGGCAGATATCACCCAGATAGGTCGACCGTACACGAAAGGAGTTTTTTCCCCACGGTTCGATGCGTACAGTTTCTTTTTCATCCCTGAAAACCAGGCTATTTCCCTCTGTTTCAAACATGACCGGTTTCCCCCTTTCCCAAAATAACACTTTTTCGTAATTCTAATGATGATTCAATTATATGTGAACGATAAACAGAAAACTAATAATTATTGGTAATTTTATAGCACTTTTTATATCATTTAGACTCTTTTATATAGTACTTTTGTCCGATTATGCCACATAATCAGTTGACATATTTATTTGAAATGATTATAATTCATACAAAGCCATATCGTGTTTCAGCTTCATGAAGTTCATGAAAATTGTATTTTTTATGCAGTAAATGTATAAGGAGTATTCAAATGTCCCCGAAGTATATGAAACACCTTTATTTGTATCAGATGTCTCAGAGCGAAGAATACTATCCTGTTTATTGTTATGATCTGATCAACACCGTTATGCCGGAAATGATCACCTGCAACTGGCATGAGGACGTAGAGATCGTATATGTGCATCAGGGTGACTTTAACCTGTATATCAATGAAAGCCTGTACAAGATACATCCGGGAGATATCTGTGTGATCAACAGCAACTATCTTCATTACGGAATTCCGGCAGGAGAAGGAATCAGCGAGGTATTTGTTCTACTCTTCCCGTTGAAGCATCTGCTAATGAACAACAGTTATAACGACCCGCATCTGACAGCTCTGGCGAATAACCAGTTGTGGTTCGCCCCGTACATCAAGCCGACAGACAGTATTTACGAGCCACTGAAGGACGTTCTTAAAAGGATCTATAAAGTATGGATCGAGCATCCTGCCGCCTATGATCTGAAAATAAAATCGCTTTTGTTTGAACTCCTGTTTCTTTTCTGTTCAAACGAAACGTATCTGGTCCAGGGTTCCGGTTGGGACGATACCAAGGCCAAAGAGAAACTGCTCGTTCTGCAGTCTTATTTAGCGGATCATTATTCAGAACGATTTACGATCGGAGAACTGGCGAATCACCTGTGCATGAGTCAGGAATCCTTCTATAAGTTTATGAAATCCATTATGGGATGCTCTCCCTTGACTTTCATCAACCGCTATCGGTTGAACAAAGCCGTAGAGCTACTTGACACGACCAATCTTTCCGTGACCGAAATATGCTTCCAATGCGGTTTTCAGAACATCAGTTACTTTATCCGCACATTCAAGAAACAGTTCGGATACACGCCAAAACAGATGGTAAAGCATAAAACCAAATAAAAAAACCGCCGGTATATAACCGACGGTTTTTCATTCCAATAAACTCGGATTACTTCTGTGCGATAGCTGCCTGTGCAGCGGCAAGACGCGCGATCGGTACACGGAACGGGCTGCAGGATACATAGTTCAGGCCGATCTTGTTGCAGAACTCAACAGAGCTCGGATCTCCACCATGCTCACCGCAGATACCGATGTGCAGGTTCGGGTTGACCGGCTTGCCCAGATCGATAGCCATCTTCATCAGCTTGCCTACGCCGACCTGATCCAGCTTCGCGAACGGATCGTTCTCGAAGATCTTGGCATCGTAGTAAGCGTTCAGGAACTTACCGGCATCGTCACGGGAGAAGCCATAGGTCATCTGCGTCAGGTCGTTGGTACCGAAGCAGAAGAAGTCAGCCTCAGTAGCGATCTCGTCAGCAGTCAGAGCAGCACGCGGGATCTCGATCATGGTACCAACTTCGTACTTCAGATCAGAACCAGCAGCAGCGATCTCCTTGTCAGCAGTCTCAACAACGAACTTCTTGACATACTTAAGCTCTTTGATGTCGCCGACCAGCGGGATCATGATTTCAGGAACGATGTTCCAATCCGGATGCTTCTTGGCAACGTTGATCGCAGCGCGGATGACAGCAGTCGTCTGCATGACAGCGATTTCCGGATAGGTGACAGCCAGACGGCAGCCACGATGACCCATCATCGGGTTGAACTCTTTCAGACCGTCGATGATGACC
>CADBPG010000142.1 GCA_902796435.1 uncultured Eubacteriales bacterium
AAGTACTGCCAGAATTATGAGATCAGCCACGGCGGCTTCGGACAGGATGTCAGCGTGGACCGGCTGGCGGATATCTTCCGGGAGCTGGTGGACCAGGGAGCCCACAACCTGAACCTGGTCACGGCTACGCCCTACTGGCCCGCCGTGCGGGAGGCGCTGGACAAGTATCGCCCGCCGGTCCCGGTGGTCTGGAACACCGGGGGCTATGAGCGGCCGGAGACGATCCGCTCCATGAAGGGGTATGTGGATATCTTCCTGCCAGACCTGAAGCATGTTTCCCCGCGGCTGTCCGCGCTGTGCGCGGACGCACCGGACTATTTCGAGCATGCTTCCGCTGCCGTGCAGGCCATGTGCGAGCTGGCCGGCCCGCCGGTGTATGATGAGGAAGGCCTCCTGCAGAAGGGCGTCATCGTGCGCCATCTGATCCTGCCCGGCTGCACCGCAGACAGCATGCGGGTGCTGGATTTCATCGCGGAGCACCTGCCGGCCGGTACGCCCGTCAGCCTAATGCGGCAGTACACGCCCATCCCCCAGTGCACCATCAAGGGCCTGGATCGGCGCATCACCGACCGGGAGTATGACAGGGTGTACGCGCATCTGCAGCTGCTGGGCCTGGATGGCTATACCCAGGAAAAATCCTCCGCTGAAAGGGAATATACTCCGCCCTTCGACCTGACAGGGGTCTGAGGACGATTCGCCGGGAATGTGCCCGGCGATTTTTATAATTTGGGCAAAATCTGCACGAATATAACAGTTTCGACTTGACAAAAGCATAGGTTAAACGTATAATATACCAAGACGTAAAAGCGTCTTTCAATATTGTTCAAGGAGGTCTTTCTATGAAGAAGTTATTGGCTTTCCTGTTGGCATCCATGATGGTGCTGGGCTGTGTCAGCTTTGCGGGCGCTGAGACGGAGTTTGATCCCGAACTCGTCAAGGCGGCGCAGGAAGAGGGCACGCTGGTCGTATATGCTTCCTGTGAGGATGACTATATGAGAGCAGCATGTGATAAATTTACCCAGCTGTTCGGCATCAAGGTAGAGGCGCAGCGCCTTTCCACCAGCCAGGTCCCCACGAAGATCGAAGAAGAAAACGGGAATCCCTCGGCTGACGTCTGGTTCGGCGGCACGAACAACCCCTATGACACGATGGCTGCCAAAGGATTCCTGGACAACAGCTATGTACCTGCCAATGCGTCTCATCTGCTGAGCGATCTGTATAAGGATCCCAACGGCTACTGGTATGGCATCTATACCGGTATCCTGGGATTCCTGGTCAACAAGGATGAATTGGCCCGCCTGAATCTTGAAGCTCCCAAGACCTGGGACGATCTGCTGAAGCCCGAATACAAAGGGCTGATCTGGTTCTCCAACTACAACACCGCCGGTACCCCCATGGTGGCTGCCAACCTGATGCTGCAGAAGCTGGGCCACGATGAAGGCATCAAGTATCTGGTCGAGCTTGACAAGAACGTACAGATCTACACCAAGTCCGGTTCCGGCCCCTCCAAGAATGTCGGCACGGGCGAGTGCGTCATCGGCATCGGCTTCCTGCATGACGGCATCACCCAGATCGTAGATAACGGTTATGAAAACGTGGGCCTGATCGTTCCTGCTGACGGTACTGCCTGCGAGATCGGACCTGTGGCTGTTTTCAAGGGCGCGAAGCACCCCAACGCCGCTCACCTCTTCATGGAGTTCGCGCTTTCTCCCGAGTGCGTTGAGTTGGCGGACGACAATGGCTCCTATCAGTTCCTGGTGATCGACAATGCTGAGCAGCCCAAGGCTGCCGCTGAATTCGGTCTTGATTTGAGCGCTGTCTGGGACGGCTATGACTTCGCAAAGGCCAGGGCTGAATCCGATCAGAACAGGATCGACATCATCCAGGCGCTGGGCGATGCTGCGGATGACCGCTTCAAGACCGAGTAAAGTCTGATCAGGCATTCCCATTTTGTTTCCCTGCCCCGCTTGGGGCGGGGATACTTTTTAGAAAGGAGAGGTTGCGATGGCAAAAGGCCAAAGTGCTGAACTGGATCGGAAAAAACTGATGGCAGACCCGATCATGATGACGACCATCGTGCTGCTCATCACTTTTCTGACGCTGTTCATACTCTACCCGCTGGCCATTTTGTTGATAGACAGTCTGTATGGCACCAATGGCTTCTCGCTGGATACGTTCCAACGGATCTTCCAGATGCGGACCTTCCGTGTGGCTATTTCGAATACATTGAAGGTAGGGCTCGTCGTCGGCCTGCTGTCTACCCTGATCGGACTGCTGTACGCTTATGTGGAAGTTTATGTCCGAATGAAAAAGGTGACAGGCGGCCTCTTTAAGGTCGTTTCCATGCTGCCGGTGGTTTCCCCTCCGTTTGTACTGTCTTTGTCCATGATCATGCTGTTCGGGCGTGCCGGACTGATTACCCGCTTCGTGCTGGGCATATATGACAACAACATATACGGCTACTGGGGGATCGTGATCGTTCAGACCATGACGTTCTTCCCGGTTTGCTATATGATGCTGAAGGGCCTGCTTAAGAATATCGATCCCTCCATGGAGGAGGCAGCGCGGGATATGGGCGCTTCCCGCTGGAAGGTGTTTACCACAGTCACCTTCCCGCTGCTTTTGCCCGGTCTGGGCAATGCCTTCCTGGTCACCTTCATTGAATCGATCGCGGATTTCGCGAATCCTATGATCATCGGCGGCAGCTATGATACGCTGGCCACGACCATTTACCTGCAGATCACTGGCGCCATGGATAAGGAAGGCGCATCGGCGATGGCGGTCGTGCTGCTGTGCATCACCCTGGCGATGTTCGTGGTGCAGAAGTACTACCTGGAACGCAAAACGGCAGCTACCCTGACAGGCAAGGCCAGCCGGGCCAGGATGCTGATCGAGGACAAGTCCGTTACCATCCCTCTTACGCTCCTGTGCTCTTTGGGCGCGCTCTTTGTCATTATGATGTATATCTGTGTGCCCATCGGTGCGCTGTTCCCGACCTGGGGCTATAAGTTCACACCGCTGACCTTCAAATGGTTCCAGCAGGTATTCACGCGCTATCACGGCCTGCAGGCGTTCCGGGATTCGTTCGTCCTTTCTCTGATCGCATCGCCGATCACGGCGCTTCTGTCCATGATCATTTCCTATCTGATCGTCAAGCGGAACTTCCGCTCCAAAGGCTTCATTGAAGCCGTATCGATCCTGGCGATGGCAGTCCCCGGTACGGTATTGGGCGTGGGTTATATCCGCGGATTTGCAAATGGCCTGTTCCGAACGGGCTTTATGAGCAGCCTTTACGGTACGGGGCTGATCCTGATCATCGTGTTCGTGGTGCGTTCCTTGCCGACCGGCACCCGCAGCGGTATCTCCGCCCTCCGGCAGATCGACAAGTCCATTGAGGAAAGCGCCTATGATATGGGCGCGAACAGTCTGAAGGTCTTTACCTCCGTGACGCTGCCGCTGATCAAGGATTCCTTCCTGTCAGGTCTGGTGACCACCTTTGTCCGTTCTATCACCGCCATCTCGGCGATCATCCTGCTGGTGACGCCCAGCTACCTGCTGATCACCGTGCAGATCAACGAGTTTGCGGAAAAAGGTGCCTTCAGTATCGCCTGCGCCTTCGCCACGATCTTGATCCTGATCACCTACGGTGCGGTGCTTCTGATGAACCTGTTCATTAAGTTCTTCGGTACCAGCAGAAAAACAAAGGAGGTCGAATGACCATGGCCAACACGAAAGTCAAAGAGCCCAAGGGCGTAAAGCTGGATCATATCTCCAAGATATACAAGGACCCCAAGACCGGCAAGGACTTCTATGCCGTGCATGACGTAGACCTGGACATCGCGCCGGGTTCCTTTGTGACCCTGCTGGGCCCCTCCGGCTGCGGCAAGACCACGACCCTGCGCATGATCGCGGGCTTCGAGAGCCCGGATGAGGGCGAGATCTATCTGGGCGGGGAGCCCATTAACGAGCTCACGCCCAACAAGCGCGATACCGCCATGGTGTTCCAGAGCTACGCCCTGTTCCC
>CADBPG010000143.1 GCA_902796435.1 uncultured Eubacteriales bacterium
ATAAGTCCTCGCACGGCTCCACTTTCGTTTTCGCCGTGCTAAAAGACACTCGGACTTCGTGACTTCGCCACTGCGTCCTCGTGTCTTTTGTCGCGCCCTATGCAAAAGAAAAAGCCCTCTTGCAAGCAAGAGGGCTTGATTTCTTTTGCGCACGGCGCTGGACTTATTCACATATTAGAAGTCTGCGTCGTAGCGGTGCTGCTGATAGGTGATGTAATCGGCAATGCCCAGATCGTCAAGCTGTTTTACATAAGCATCCCACTCAGCATCGGTGTAGCCGCTAACAACGGCCTGGCCGTGGAAGGTGTTGATCGCAGATTCGATATCAGAGGAGTACAGGGAGTATTCCTGTGCAGCTTCTGCCGGGATATAGGAAGCCGGAGCCATAGCCTGGTTGTTCTCCAGTGCCTTCGGCTTAACCTGGTAAACCATCTGCTCACGCAGGGAAGAACCAGGAGAGATTTCCTCATCATATCTCGGCATGTCTTTCTTCAGAACCAGCGGGCAGCCATTGACGAAACCATAAGAGTACTTCATGTTCTCATAGTTCATCTCTTCGGTAGCTTCCGGAATGATCCAGTAGCGAGAACCGTCTTCATACTTGCCCCACAGTTTGCCTTCTTCGCCATAAGACATAGCGATGGACAGGTCCGGATCAGACTGCAGATAATCCCAGTAAACGCAAGCGGCTTCCGGAATCTTGCAGCTGGTGGTGATGACCCAACCCGGATGACGAGCGGTCAGCAGATCCTTAACACCATTCTGGATACCTTCGTGACCGGTGTAACCGATACGATCGATGGTCTCCCAGTTAGCAGCCTGCTCGGTACCCATGTACTCAAGAGCAGTCCAGCTGTAGTAGGTACCAACCTTGTCGTTCTTGACCTTGTTGCCAAGTTCATCCCAACCGTCGGTGAAACCTTCTTTGTCGATCAGACCGTCTTCATACCACTGATGAACTACATCAAGATACTCTTTGTAGTTCTCGGTGTTACGAGAGCACTGTACCTTACCGTCTTTGGTGATTTCAAAGTAATCACTGTCGAAGGTACCGATGTCGAAACGACCGGACTCATTAGCAAACAGATGTGCGCACCACATGCCATCAGCCCAACCATAGGGGATTTCATCGGTGGCATCGCCGTTACCATTAGCATCGTTGTCGCGGAAAGCAACCAGAGCAGCATAGTAGCTGTCCCAATCCTTCGGCAGCTCGTTGATACCAACGTTCTTCAGCCAGGTGCTGTTCATGATCTGGATACCGTTCATGGAGTTGTCTTCCAGGCTCTCGTAGAAACGAAGACCGGAATACACATGACCGGACGGAGTAACAGCTTCCTTCTCCCAGATGTCGATCTGTTCCATGATACGGAAGATGTTAGCAGCGTAGGTGTCTCTCCAACCTTCGATCGGCACGAAGGACTCTTCGTACTGCAGAATGTAGGAGTTGCTCATGAGCTCGAAGAATACGTCCGGAAGGTCGCCGCCAGCCAGCATGATCGGAACCTGCTCGCCAGAGGTACCGGAAGCCAGGTTCTGCCACTCAAGGGCAATACCAGTGGTCTCGGTCGCGTTCTTAACAGCCCACTTGTTGTTCTCATCCTCTTCAAGAGTCTGAGCAGCACGCTCGTGGCATACAGTGATGGTTACAGGCTCGTCTACGGACGGATAACCGCCATAGTAAACGCCGTTCTCGCCCAGGGTACGTCCCTCAGCCGGAGCAGCCTCTTCGCCACCCTCTTCAGCGGGAGCAGCCTCTTCGCCGCCCTCTTCAGCCGGAGCTTCTTCTTCAGTAGCTGCCGGGGTCTCTTCCTTAGCTGTCTCTTCCTTCTTGGAGCAGCCCGCGAACAGAGCAACTACCATAAGGACAGCAAGAAGAAGCGCTAAAAGCTTTTTCATTTGGTCTCCTCCTTATAGGATTTGTTAATATTGCCAAACGGGGGAACGCTTGATCCCCCGCAAAAGCCGAACACATAATACCATAAAGGTTTTTAAAAATCAACCCTTAATAGAACCAATCATAACACCCTGTACGAAGTACTTCTGGATGAACGGGTACATTGCGATGATCGGAATGGTCGCTACGATGATGACCGCATACTTAAGAGTTTCACGCATCTTGTTCAGAGCTGCCAGAGCCTGCGGATCCATGTTCTGGTCACCGGACGCGTTGGAGGATACCAGCAGGATCTGACGCAGGATGATCTGCAAGGGAGCCTTGGATTCGTCTCTCAGGAAGATCATAGCCCAGAAGTAGGAGTTCCAGTAGGAAACTGCCAGATACAGGGTAACAACGGCGATGATGGCCTTGGACAGCGGGATGGCTATCTTGAACAGGAAGGTGGTATTATTACAGCCGTCTATGTCGGCTGCCTCCTTCAGATCCGGCGGCAGAGACTGCACGAAGTAAGAACGGATCAGGATGATGTTGTAAACGGTGATCGTGCCCTGCAGGATCATCATAAGGCGGGTGTCCAGAAGACCCAGGTTCTTGATGATGATGTAGTACGGAATGGTACCACCGCCGAAGTACATCGTGAAGACGAAGAGCTTCATGATGATACCGCCGCCGGGCAGGTCCTTACGGGACAGGGAGTAGCCCGCCAGGATGGAGCAGAAAACACCAAGTGCGGTACCGCAGACGGTGTAGATGATGGTGTTCAGATAACCCATCCAGATCTTACCGGTACGGAAGCACTCTTTATAACCCAGGAAGTTCCAGCCCACCGGGAACAGAAGAACGGAACCGTTCTGCGCGTATTTGCCATCAGACATGGAAGCGCACAGAATGTACCACAGCGGGTAGAACATGATGATAACGATGATGATCATGAGGGTATGGTTGATAATGTTGAACACGCGGTCGCTGGTCGACGGCTTGATATGTGATTTATGTACAGCCATTATTTTACCCTCCTTACCACAGACCGGAACCGGTCAGCTTATTGGCCACAGTATTGGCGATGATCAGGATGATGAAGTTGATCACGTTGTTCAGAAGACCAATAGCGGTAGAATATCCGTAGTTCGGCGCGGAGCCGTCCGTCGGGAATGATACGTTGTAAACGTAGGTGGAGATGACTTCGGATACATCGCGGTTCAGCGCGTTCTGCATCAGCAAGACTTTCTCGTAACCAACGTTGATGATGGAACCGCACTGCATGACCAGCAGGATAACGATGGTCGGCAGGATGGACGGAATGTCGATGTGCCAGATACGTTTCCAGATGGAAGCACCGTCGATGATGGCGGCTTCATGCAGTTCCATAGAGACACCGGCCAGAGCAGCGATATAGATGACCGCGCTGTAACCTGTGCCCTGCCAGACACCGGACCATACATACATGTGACGGAAGTATTTGGAAGTACCCATGAAATAGATACCGTCCTTCATACCGGTCAGAGATTTGATGATGGTGTTGACGAAACCAGAGTTCGGAGAGAAGAACAGCGTCATCATGGAGACCAGGATAACCGTAGAAATGAAGTACGGAATGTAGGTCAGCGTCTGCGCGAACTTCTTGAAGAACACATTGTTGATGTAGTTCAGCATGATCGCCAGGATGATGGGCATCGGGAAACCGACGATCAGCTGATAGAAGCTGATGACCAAGGTGTTCCGGATCAGTCTGCTGAACAACGGGGACTTGAAGAATGTAGTGAACCAGCGGGTTCCGACCCAGGGCGAACCCAGGATGCCGAGGGAACCTTTGTAGTTCTTGAAAGCCAGGATCAGGCCGTACATCGGTCCATAATGGAACATGGCGATGTAGACAACCGCAGGCAAAAGGAAAATATAAAGGATCCAGTTGTTTTTCAGATTCTTTTTCGTTTCCTTGCGGGCCTTGGCTTTGAGCGTTTTCTGTAACTCACTTTTTGCCATCGCTTTGCCTCCCAAAAGGTTATTGAATCGTGCACATGGTGTCGTAGCCCCACCATGCATATGATATTGAGTATTATATGGCAAAGTGCAAATTTCGTCAAGGAATTTTTGTCCATTTTTGACAAGACTTTAAACGAAATGTTTCACTTTTGTTACAATTGGAGGATAAAACGAACAAGACCGGAGCTGTTTTCAGCCCCGGTCTTGCATGTTTATGTCTTACCACTCTACGTGCAGAGCGTATTTGAAGGTTTCCGGATTGACCTGATATTTCGGGTCCAGCTGCGGTCCGCAGCTGCCGGAACCGATACCGCTCATGGCAAAATCGACGTTGACGACGGTGCTGCCGCACTTCTCGATCTCGTAATTGTGCATCTTCTTCGTCAGTTCCTCGTCGGTGTACTCGGAAATGTTGAAGCTGAACGGCTTGTCGGAGGTGAAGGTCACACCATCGGTACCGTTGCAGACGCGTACGCAGTCCACACCATAATGGGAACCGTTCTCCTGCGGCTTCAGATAATCCTCATGGTTCTTCTTCGCCGTGGTGCAGAACGCTCCGTACCAGGAAGCACGACGCTTGTCGATGTAGCTTTCATCCGGACCATAGCCAAGATAGGAAGCATTGGTGTACTCCTTCGGCAGGAAGAAGCGCAGGCCCAGACGCGGCAGGAACGGCATCGCCTGCTCCTTGGTGCCTTCCATCTGCACGTTCATGGCGCCGTCTTTACCGATTTCGATGGTCGCGCGGATATCCAGGACCTTCTGCAGATAGATCGGAGCCAGGGAGAAGTGGACCTTGATGTAGGCCTTGCCGCCTTCGACGCAGCTCTCCGCCTCGTATACACGCGGGATGACACGGTCGAAACCGGACATCTCCCACAGACGACGGACGTTGCGGTCGTTGTCGGTCGGGGCACGCCAGATATTGACAGCCACCGGAGCGCAGATCATGGTCTTGCCATTGATGGTGATATCGGAGAACTCGGCACGGAAGGTGTCGAAAGCATAGCGGAAATTCGGGCCGCAGACCACGATCTCACGATCGTTCTGGCAGACCTGGACGCCTTCAGCCGGCTCGACAGCCTTCAGCTCAGCCTGTGCCTCATGCAGCACCAGCTGATCGAAGCCCAGCTCATGACCCTTCTTGGTCAGAGCCTTGTCCTTCGCCTGATAGTAAGTGATCTTCAGGAAGGCCTTGCCTTCGGTCGGAGCCTTGAAGCCCAGATCGACACAGGTCTCTGCATGCGGCTCGACATCGATGGCCGGTACTTCGCCGCTGGCGACCTGCTTGCCGTCTACAGTGATCTCGTAGGTGGCGCAGATCTCGTCCTTCGCGTTGATGAAGTCACGATAGTTGTGGAAGCAGATGACGCCTTCCTTGTCGGTAAGGGCGGCACGCAGCGGACGCACGACGTTCTTGAACTCGCGCAGGCCCTGGCTCGGGGTACGATCCGGATAGACCATACCGTCCATGCAGAAGTTGCCGTCATGCGGGAATTCGCCGAAGTCACCGCCGTAAGCGTACTTCTTCTTGCCGGTCTCGGTCACGCCGGTGTAAACACCGTGGTCGCACCACTCCCAGATAAAGCCGCCGGCAAAGCCGTCGTACTTGTTGATCAGCTCCTGGTAGTCCTCGATGTCTCCAGGGCCGTTGCCCATCGCGTGGATGTACTCGCACTGGATGAGCGGCTTGTCCAGAGGCTTCTCCATGTCTTCCGTGATGCTCTCACGGGACTGATACATGTGGCTGTAGACATCGAACATGGAGATGTCCTTGTTCTCGTAGTTGTCGGGCTCCAGATACCAGTTCTCATAATGTACGAGACGGCTCGGATCCGCCTGCTTGACCCAGCGGCCTGCAGCTTCGAAGTTCTCGCCCATACCGGACTCGTTGCCCAGGGACCAGATCAGAACGGAAGCGTTGTTCTTGTCACGCTCGACGTTCATCTTGGAACGGTCGATGGTCGCCTCGGTGAACAGCGGGTTGCGGGCAGTCAGGCAGTAGCGGGTCATATGAGACTTACGGGCTGCCGGATCGCCCCAGCCGAGCATCGCGGTCTTCACGTCCATGATGGCGGTGGAACCATGAGACTCCAGATCCGCCTCGGCGATCAGATAGAAACCGAACTCGTTGGCCAGCTGCGGCATCCACGGTGCGTTCGGATAATGGGAGGTACGGATCGCGTTGATGTTGTGCTCCTTCATCAGGCGCATGTCGGTGATCAGCTGCTCACGGCTGATGGTGTAACCGGTCACAGGATCGGAATCGTGGCGGTTGGTGCCGCGGAACTTGATCTGCTTGCCGTTGACGGTGATGATGATGTTGTCCTTGATCTCGATGACGCGGATACCGACCTTCTGCTCGATGACTTCGTCCGCGGTCTCCAGGACCAGCTTGTACAGGTACGGGGTCTCTGCGTTCCAGGTCTTGGCTTCCGGAACATCGAAGCAGACCTTGCCGTCTACCACGTCCTTTGTCTCCAGCAGGCAGCCGCAGGGCTTGTACAGGGTCGCCTTGATGGCAGGCGTGCCGTTGCACTTGAAGTCGACGCTGACGGTACCGTTGGTATAGGTCTCATCCAGGGTGGTATGTACGAAGTAGTCGCGGATATGCTCCTGCGGACGGACCAGGATGTAGGTGTCGCGGAAGATACCGGACATACGCAGCTTGTCCTGGTCTTCCAGGTAGCTGCCGTCGCACCATTTCAGGACAGCGACGGTAACACGGTTCTCACCATCATTGACCAGATCGGTGATATCGAACTCGCTGGTGGAATGGGAGACCTGGCTGTAGCCGGCGAATGTGCCGTTGATCCAAAGATAATAGCAGGAATCCACACCTTCGAAGTTCAGATAGAAACGTTTGTCGCCTTTCTCGATGCAGAACGTGCGGCTGTAGACGCCGGTGGGGTTCTCCTTCGGGACATATGGCGGATCAAAGGGGAACGGATAGCGGACGTTCGTGTACTGATGACGGTCGTATCCATGGTTCTGCCATACGGACGGTACCGGGATCACATCGTCGAACTGATCGACGTTTGCGCCACAGTCGGCCGGTACGTCATAGATACTGTCATAGTATTTGAACTGCCAGTCACCGTTTAAGCTGATCACACGAGAAGATGCGCAAGGGCAGCTTCTGTCCTCATCCTCTTTAGCGAAGGGGATGTAATACGCGCGGTGTTCCGTCGTACCGATATGCAGGGCTGACGGATCCTCAAAATACTTTTTCTCGAGAAGCATTTGGTTCCTCCTGTTTCATAATGTTTATCACTGCAGGGCCGCATGTGCGGTCCACTCTGCACAAATTAGATCAGCGGTAGACTTCCGCCTGTCCGGCCAGCAGCCGCTCCATGCGGTCCGCGTCCGGATATCCTTCCATATCGCCCGTGGTCTGCGTGGCCAGAGCTCCGGCGATGCCGCCCATGCGGCCTGCCTCTTCCAGGCTGCGTCCGGTCAGAAGGCCTGCCAGGAATCCGGCGTTGAAGCCATCGCCCGCGCCGACCGTCTCCAGCGGCTTGCAGGGATAGGGCGGGATCCTGAGCGCCGCACCGTCCCGTTCCGAGACCACAGCGCCGTTGCCGCCGTCCTTGATGGCGATATACTGGGCCTTGCCCTGTTTAAACAGGACATGCAGAATATCATCGATCTCGCGGACACCGAAAAGGAAGTCCGCCTCATCTACACCAAGCATAACGATATCCGCGTCCAAAGTCAAGGAACGGAGGGTATCGATATCCTTTTGTCCATGCATCAGCTTTTTTCTTACATTCGGATCGAAACTGAACTTGATGCCCTGCTCCTTCGCCATGCGGACCGCTTCCAGCACGGTGGCGCGGCAGGTGTCCGAAAGGACCGGGGTGATGCCCGTCAGGTGCAGGATGTCCGCGCCGACGAACCATTCCGGCTTCAGATCCTCCGGGCACATGCAGCTGGCCGCGGAGTTCTCTCTATAATAGAAGACAGTGGTCTCGCCACCATACTCGCGCTGCTTGAACATGATGCCCGTCCGGTGCTCCGGATCGATCACAGTGCCTTTGGTGTCCACACCCTCCGCACGGATCATGTTCAGCACGTAGTGGCCGAATTCATCATTGCCGACCCGGCTCATCCAGCTGCTTTCCAGGCCCAGTTTGGCCAGGCCGATGGCCGTGTTGGATTCCGCGCCGGCCAGGCGGGCACGGAACTGGTTCTCGTACCGCAGCGCACCGTAATTGTCCGGCGTGAAGACCACCATGGATTCTCCAAGGGTAATGACTTTAGGCATGAGATCACTCCTCCTCTTCCGCAAAGGTCAGCGGGGGTTCATATCCTTCAAAGATAACTGTGTCCTGCCCCACCGTATCCTCTATTTTACGGCTGGTCCAGCAGACACGCTTGACACCCAGGAATTCCGCGAAACGGACGGTGATGGGCTTCTCCACCAGGTCATAGGCGATGAAATGGGGCCGGCTCTTGACGTTCATCAGGCAAAGGCTCAAAGCCAGCGACTTCCACTGAGGCACCGCCGTGCCGTAATCCTCCGCCTTGCAGGCCAGCTGCCCGCGGACGATCTCCGGTGCGTTTTCCCGGAACCAGGCCACGATCGTGGGATCGAAACTTTCGACACAATAGTCGCCGGTATATTCTTTCAGGATCGCCAGGGTCTTTTCGCAAAGCTCATCATTGCGGCCAGGCGTCTTCTTCAGCTCGACGATCATGGGACCGCGGCCTGCGTACACGTCCAGCACCTGGGTGAACAGGGGGATGGTCTGGTCAGACTCCAGCAGAGACAGGCTCTGGAGTTCCTCCAGGGTCCGGTCGCCGATGAAACCGTCCACGCCGCATACGCGCTTCAGGTCGTCATCGTGGAATACCACGACCTGACCGTCCTTGGACAAGGTCACGTCCAGTTCGACGCCATAACCCTTCTCGCCCGCCTTGTCGAAGGCCTTCAGTGAGTTTTCTGGCACAGCACCGTCTCCCGAATGCAGGCCCCGATGGGCGATAAAACGGTTCTGGAACGGTGCGTAGGCTTCTTCCGATACTTTTTCACCCGCGGCAAGGTAGCCGCCGGCAAAAGCGCCCAGTCCTGCCAGGCGCAAAATATTTCTGATCTTCATAGAATGATGATCCTCTCCGGTATTTGATTCGATTTTTATTATAGTGCTTTTCTTGTGTAAAATCAATAACCGGGCTTTAGATCAGCCCGTCTTTGAAACGCTGCATCATTTCGTTGGTCAGGCTGTAGTCGCTGGGCTGGAGTTCGATCTCTGACCGCTCGACCCATTCCGCGTACTTCAGCTCCTGATCGTCCCGGTGGATGGTAGGATCTCCGTCCACATCGCAGTAGAATCCGGCCAGGATGTCGCTGGCGATGCCCCAGGGCTGGGACTTGTAGTAGCGGATGTTTTTGACGTGCAGGCCCGTCTCTTCCATGACCTCCCGGGCCACGGTCTCCTCCAGGGTTTCGCCGATTTCGGTGAAACCGGCGACCAAGGCGTTGATGGTGTTCGGGCCCTTGTACCGAGTGATCAACAGCTGGTCGCCCCGGGTCACACCCACGATGACCGCCGGATTGATGCGGGGATAGATGGTCCCGCCGCACTCGGGGCAGACCCGGGCCCGCTCCTTCGGCGAATTCTTCATCTTGTGGCCGCATCTGCCGCAGAAAGCCGTGTTCTCATACCACTCGGCCAGCTGGTGGGCTGTGAAGGCCGCGTAGGCATAGGCACGGGGCTCCAGGTTCCAGCGACGGATCTCCCTGAGGCTGACGTAGTTGAATCCATCCGGCACCTCGGGGTCGAGGATCAGGAAAAAGTCCTCCTCGTCCAGGGTGAACAGATAGTCCACGGTTTCAAGATAGCCGAAATCCTTGGCCTGGGGAAAGGCCATCTTCTGCTGGTCCTGCTCGATCTTAAGCAGCATCCGTCCCTCTTTCCAGGCGATGATATGGCTGTCCGCGGTCGGCTTTTTGCCCGGTTTGTACTGGTTGTCAAGGTGGTGCGGGTATATGTCTTGGATCATAGTTACACTCCAGATCGTTTTTCTTGTATTATAAACTGGTTTGTTGGATCAGAACAAGCTTTTTGAGAAATTGTATCCACCTACCTGCAACAAAAGCCACGACCCTGGCTGGCCGTGGCTTCTGGATATTACTCTGCGCTCAGCTGAGAGGTATACAGCTGGTAATACAGGCCCTGCTTCTGCATCAGTGCCTCGTGGTTGCCGCTCTCGGCGATCTTGCCATCGGAGATGTACATGATCCGGTCGCAGTCTTTGATCGTGGACAGGCGGTGGGCCACAACGAAGGAGGTCCGGTTCTTCAGCAGTTCCTTGATGCCTTCCTGCACCAGGACTTCCGTGTTGGTATCGATGGAGGACGTGGCTTCATCCAGGATCAGGATGCGCGGGTCAGACAGCAGCGTCCGGGCAAAGGACAAAAGCTGACGCTGACCGGCAGACAGGACGTCACCCCGTTCGTCGACCTGGGTGTAATAACCCTGGGGCATCTTGGAGATGAACTCGTCCGCGTGGACACGCTTGGCGGCGGCGATGCACTCCTCGTCCGTGGCATCCAGCCGGCCATAGCGGATGTTCTCGATGATGCTGCCGGAGAAGATGAAGGTATCCTGCAGCATGATGCCCATCTGGGAACGGATGGATTTCAGGGTCGCGTTAGCAATATCGTGTCCGTCGATAGCCACAACGCCGCTCTTCAGATTGTAGAAACGGGAGATCAGGTTGATGATCGTGGACTTGCCGGCGCCGGTGGGGCCAACAAGCGCGATGCTCTCGCCTGGCTTGGCGGTGAAGGAAACGTTCTTCAGAACCGGACGGTCCTTCTCATACTCGAAGACCACGTCGTCGAAGGAGACCTCGCCCTCGATATCCGGCAGCACCTGGGCACCTTCCGGATCCGTGACGGAGACCGGCTCGTCCATCAGCTGGAAGATACGCTCCAGATAGGAGACCGTATTGATCATCTGGTTATAGTAGTTGGACAGGTTCTGGATCGGGGTCCAGAAACGGTTGGCATAGCTGGTCATGGCGATCAGCACACCGAGTGCCAGAGAATTGCGCAGATAGTATACGCCGATGAAATAGATGGCGAACTGGACCACGCGCTGCAGCACGAAGGTGATGGGCCAGATGCTGTGGTTGATGGTCACCGCGTGCAGATAGGCCTCGCGGGATTCCTGGGCCAGCTGCCGGTTGATCTCCGCATTGTAGCTTTCGCGGGCGAAGCTCTGGGTCACGCGCTCACCATTGATGCTTTCCGCAAGATAGGCTGTGAAGTTGGACTGCTTGTTGGCCTGTCTCTGCCAGGCACGACGCTGGATCCGCTTGATGGAGAAAATGTAGATCGCGAAGACCGGAAGACCCGCGAAGACCACCAGGGTCAGCCGGACGTGCATGCTCAGCATGAACACGATGATCAGGCCCATGTTGACGATCTCCAGCAGCACGTTGATCATACCATTGGTCAGGAAATCGGAGACCGAGTTGACGTAGTTGATGACACGCACCAGGATCTTGCCGTGGGGACGGCTGTCGAAATAGTCAAAAGGCAGTTCCTGCAGATGTACGAACAGGTCGGTGCGGATATCACGGACGATGGACTGGCCGGCGATGGCCGAGCAGCGGCTGCGCATACGGTTGCAGATCGCCTGGATGATGACCGTCATGATGATCAGGAAGCCGGCGATCAGCAGGCTCTTGACTGCCTTGTTCGGGATATATTCGTCGATCGCGTTCTTCGTGAACAGCGGCAGCAGCAGGCTGCAGACGGAAGATGTCAGGGAGAAGCAGAAGGCCCCGATCAGAAGCTTTTTATACTTTTTGATGTAATGCAGGCTGCGGATCAGGTGTTGGGCATTAAACTCGCTTTCCAGCGTTTCATCGACATTGAACTTATTACGAGCCATTACTGCTGCACCTCACTTTCGGCAGCAGAGATGTTGCCCTGCTGGATCTGATAGATATGATAATAATAGCCCTTCTTCTCCAGAAGTTCCTTATGGGTGCCGGACTCGGTGATCTTACCATTCTCCAGAATGTAGATACAGTCGGCATTCTTCACGGAGGAGATACGCTGTGCCACGATCAGGGTCGTGGCCTTCTTCGCACGGGCACGCAGGCGGCCCTGGATATACTGCTCCGTCTCCAGATCGACGGCGGAAGTGGTGTCATCCAGGATCAGGATCGGCGCGTTCATGGCCAGGGCACGGGCCAGCGCCAGACGCTGCTTCTGTCCACCGGACAGGCCCATACCGCGCTCACCGACGATGGTATCATAACCATCGGGCAGCTTGCGGACGAAGCCATCGGCATCCGCATCCTCGGCGGAGGCATAAACATTCTCCACCGGTGTATCCGGGCAGCCGTAAGCGATGTTGCTCTCGACCGTATCGGAGAACAGGAAGACATCCTGCAGGGCGATCCCGATGTTGCGGCGCAGCTGGTTCAGGTCGAAGAGGCGTACATCGATCCCGTCCACCTTGACAGAACCGGAGCGCACGTCGACGAAACGGGTCAGCAGGTTGAACAGGGTACTCTTGCCGGAACCGGTCGGACCCATGATACCAATGGTAGAACCAGCGGGGATATGCATGTTGATGTCCGTCAGGATCGGGTTGCCGTCGAAGGTCAGGGTCGCATGGTCGAAGTCCACATCACCCTTGATCTCTTCCATCTCGACCGGCTTCTCCGGGCTCTTGATCTCTACGGAAGAATCATACAGTTCGCGCACACGCTCACAGGAGACGCGGAAGCGCTGGAAATCGTTGATCAGGAAGCCCAGCTGCACCATGGGGGAGTTGAGCATCCAGCTCATACCGGTGAAGATGACCAGCTGGCCGACGGAGATCTGCCCGGCGATGGCAAGCAGAGAACCCACGATGACCGCTGTCGCGTTGATGGTGTTGGCCACGGTCTCCAGGATGGGAGAATAGGTGACCCAGGTCTTGTTGGCCTTCAGCTGCAGGTCGAAATACTGGTCGTTTTCTTTATGGAACTTTTCGATTTCGAAGGGTTCACGGGCAAAGGCGCGGACCACGCGGTTGCCGGCGATGTTTTCCTGTACCACCGTGTTCAGGCGGGACAGCTGCTGTCTGGCTTCACCGAAGATGGGACGGACGACCTTGCCCATCCTAAGGGCGGTGATGCCGGCGATGGGCGCCAGCGCCAGCTCACACAGGGTGAATTTCCAGCTGACCGAGAAGAAGACGATCAGGACGATCACCAACATGATGATGGAGTCCAGCATGGAAAACGAGACCCAGCAAAGGAAATGATTGCAGACGTCCACGTCACCAGAGCACTTGTTGATCAGATCGCCCGAACGGTTGCTCAGGAAAAAGTCACGGGTCTGCAGGCCCAGCTTCTGATACAGGGCGTTGCGCAGATCGAAGGTGACCTTCTGAGAAGCCTGTTCCCGGAAGATATTGGACAAAAAGCGGAACAAAGCCGCCACCAGACCGATCCCCAGCGTAAGGAATAATAAGGGCAGCATCTGCTGCATGACTTCCGATGTGGGGATCTTCAGGTTTTCAAACATCGGTGTCAGTACGTCATCAGCGATGCGGCTGATGAGCACGGTATTGGCTGCCAACAGTCCGTTGAACAGCAGCGACATGACATAAGCTGCGTAAAGCTTGTACTTGGATTTTCCCAAAAATGAGAAGATCCATCTTGCTTCTTGCATGGGCGTTCCTCCTTTGGTTTTGCCTGCTGAAACGAGCAAACCTTAACGATTCTACACCTTTTCCATCAAAAAACAACCCTTTCGCAAGGGTTGTTTTGAATAGTCCATTTTTCAGTGGGTATTGTTACAGTTTCGCCCGCAAATGCCCGCATTATTCGCTGAAAAGTTCGGTAGAAAGGTATCTTTCCCCGTTGTCCGGTGCCAGCACAACGATGGTCTTGCCCGCATTCTCCGGCTTCTTCGCCTCCTGGATCGCGGCCCACAAAGCCGCTCCGGAAGAGATGCCCACCAGGACACCTTCGGTCTTGCCAAAGTACCGGGCCGTATACAGCGCGTCCTCATCCACCACCGCCACGACCTCGTCATAGACCGTGGTGTCCAGCGCCTTCGGCACAAAGCCGGCACCGATCCCCTGGATCTTGTGGGCACCGCCATGGCCCTCGGTCAGCACTGGAGAAGACTTCGGCTCCACACCGATCACCCGGATCTTCGGATCCTGTTCCTTCAGATATTTACCCGTGCCGCTGATCGTACCGCCGGTACCGATGCCGGCGACGAACATGTCGACCTGGCCTTCCGTATCCTGCCAGATCTCAGGACCGGTGGTCTCATAATGGGCCTTCGGATTTGCCGGGTTCTCGAACTGCCCGGGGATGAACGCATGGGGGATCTGCTCCGCCAGCTCCTCCGCCTTTTGGATCGCACCGGCCATGCCCTTGGCACCCTCGGTCAGCACCAGCTCAGCCCCATAAGCCCGCATCAACTTGCGCCGCTCCATGCTCATGGTCTCCGGCATGACGATGATGGCCCGGTATCCACGAGACGCCGCGATGGCCGCCAGACCGATACCCGTATTGCCACTGGTCGGCTCGATGATCACACTGTCCGGGAAGATCTGCCCTTCCGCCTCTGCCTGATCCAGCATGGACAAGGCCACCCGGTCCTTCGCACTGCCGCCCGGATTGAACAGCTCCAGCTTGACCAGGAGCCGCGCTTTCAACTCCAGCTCCTTCTCGATCCGGGTCGCTTCAAACAACGGCGTCCGGCCGATCATCTGCTCCAAAGATGTATATAATGCCATAGTCTTCACCTCTATGATATCCAGGAATACTCCCTGTTTTTTTTTGCAAAAAAATGATACCGATTTAAAAGTGGCATGTCAAGCCTAATCACGACATTTTTTCCCTAACCCCTTGAGAAACCATAAGCTTTGTGCTAAAATAGGGCCATAATATCTTTTTAGGAGGTATAGACCCATGTCTGTAAAAGTTGCTATTAATGGTTTTGGCCGTATCGGTCGTCTTGCTTTCCGTCAGATGTTCAAGGCTGAAGGTTACGAAGTCGTTGCTATCAACGATCTGACCGACCCGAAGATGCTTGCGAACCTGCTCAAGTATGACACCGCTCAGAAGGGCTACTGCGGCACCATCGGTGAGAACCTGCACACCGTAGAAGCCGGCGAAGACAGCATCATCGTCGACGGCGAGACCATTACTATCTACAAAGAGCCCAACGCTGCCAACCTTCCTTGGGGTGAACTGGGTGTTGATGTTGTTCTGGAGTGCACTGGTTTCTACACCAGCAAGGCTAAGGCTCAGGCTCATATCGATGCCGGTGCTAAGAAGGTCGTCATCTCCGCTCCTGCTGGCAACGATCTGCCGACCATCGTTTACGGCGTAAACGAAGGCATCCTGACTCCGGAAGATACCATCATCTCCGCTGCTTCCTGCACCACCAACTGCCTGGCTCCTATGGCAAAGGCTCTGAATGACTACGCTCCGATCCAGGCTGGTATCATGAGCACCATCCACGCTTACACCGGCGACCAGATGATCCTTGACGGACCGCATCGCAAGGGCGACCTGCGTCGTGCTCGTGCCGGCGCTGCCAACATCGTTCCGAACTCCACCGGCGCTGCAAAGGCGATCGGCCTGGTTATCCCGGAACTGAACGGCAAGCTCATCGGCTCCGCTCAGCGCGTACCGGTACCCACCGGCTCCACCACCATCCTGACCGCAGTCGTCAAGAAGGCTGACGTCACCAAAGAAGGCATCAACGAAGCCATGAAGGCTGCCGCTTCCGAATCCTATGGTTACAACACCGATCAGATCGTATCCTCCGACGTTATCGGCATGCGCTACGGTTCCCTGTTCGATGCTACCCAGACCATGGTTTCCAAGATCGACGACGAGACCTACGAAGTACAGGTTGTTTCCTGGTACGACAACGAGAACTCCTACACCTCTCAGATGGTCCGCACGATCAAATACTTTGCGGAA
>CADBPG010000144.1 GCA_902796435.1 uncultured Eubacteriales bacterium
AAGGATCATAAGTTGGAGCTGGAGACCGGCCAGGGCATCGACTTAGGTGCCATCGCCAAGGGCTATGCATCCAACCGGGCGGCGGCCGTGCTGCAGACCTTCGACATTGACGGCGCCATTCTTTCACTGGGCGGCAACATCCAGTGCGTCGGCGCAAAACCTGCCCAGGGGCAGGACGCCCTGTGGCGGGTCGGGATCCGCAGACCGGACGACGGAGCAGGGTATCTGGGGGTGCTGGCGCTGACCAACAAAGCGGTGATCACATCCGGCGGATATGAACGGTTTTTCGAAGAAAACGGTCAGAAATACCACCACATCCTGGATCCCAAGACCGGATATCCGGCCCAGAGCGGGCTGGTCTCCGTGACCATCGTCAGCGCGGACGGCACTCTTGCGGACGGGCTTTCCACGGCCTGTTTCGTCATGGGCAAGGAACGGTCCATCGCCTATTGGAGGGACCATGCCGATGCCTTCGATATGATCCTCATGACGGAGGACGGCGGTCTGTATATCACCGAGCCATTGGAAGAGATTTTCGATACTGAGATGACCTATGAGGTCATTTCGCGATAAATGAGGAGGAACTATGAAATACTTTCTGGACAGTGCAAAACTGGATGAGATCGATTACGCGTATCATGCATTCGGCATCGATGGTGTCACTACGAATCCGCGGCATATCATGCTCAGCGGGAAACCCTTCCTGACAGCGGTCCACCTGATCGCGGACTGGGTCGAAAAGGAAAACCTGATCGGCTGGGAGAAGTTCCCGGTCTCTGTAGAAGTGGATCCCCACATCGAGCAGGCGGAGCCCATGGTGGAGGCGGCACGCAAGATCGCTGCCATCAGCCCGAACTTCGCCATCAAGATCCCGGCCACAGAGCAGGGCGTGATCGCGGCCCGAGTCCTGGAAGCGGAGGGCATCCGCACGAACCTGACCCTGGTCTTTTCCCCGGCGCAGGCCATCTGGGCGGGCAAGACCGGTTCTCTGTTCGTTTCCCCCTTCATCGGCTGGAAGGAAGCCAACGGTGAGGACTGCCGGCAGTACATCAAAGATATCGTGGACATTTATAAGAATTATGGTTTTTATGGCAAGACCCAGATCATCTGCGCGGCGATCCGTACCCCGAAGCAGATCGTGGACTGTGCCGTCGCCGGTGCGGATATCGTGACCACGGGTCTGGCCGTCTATCAGGACAGTTTCAAACATGCCTACACCGATCAGGGTATCAAGACCTTCTGTGATGCCTGGGATCACACAGCGTTGGAATAAGGAGGCGGACCCACATGAAGATCGGAATGATCGGTTTAGGCATCATGGGTGAGGCCATGTGCCAGAATATCGCCGCCAAGCATGGGGACACTGTCTACTGTTATGACATCGTGCCGGAGAAAAGAAACATTCCCGGCGCCGTGCCCTGCGAGAGCAGTGTGGATCTGGCCCGGCAGGCGGATGTGATCATCAGCATGGTGCCGAAGGCGGAACATGCCTGGGCTGTGTATCGGGAGATTCTGCCGGTGCTCGACGCCTCCAAGATCTGCATCGATATGAGTACCATCGAGCCACAGGAATCCCGCAAGATCTCTGGCTTGGTGGAGGAGAGGGGTGCCCGTTTCGCGGATGCGCCGGTGGTCAAATCCCGGCCCGCGGCGGAGGCCGGCAAGCTGGGCATCTATGTGGGCTGTGCCGAGGACCTGTATGAAACGATCCTGCCTATCTTAAGCTACATGGGTGAAAACGTGATCCGCATGGGCGAAAACGGGGCGGGCCTGGTCATGAAGATCTGCCACAACGCGCTGGTCTCCCAGATCCAGAACGGTGTCAATGAGACGGCGACTCTGGCCGCGGCCAACGGGATCGACATCCTGACCTTTGCCCAGGCCATCTCCTACGGTGGCGGACAGAACTTCTATCTGGACAGCAAGAAGCAGGCCATCGCGGATGAAAACTTCAAGACCGCTTTTTCTATTGAAAACATGAACAAGGACGTGCATATCTGCCTGAAACTGGCGGAGGAGAGCGGCGTCCGCATGCCCGGCGAAGAAAACGCCGTGCGCGTCTATGAAACTGCCATGGAGAAAGGGCTCGGCGCCGAGGACTTTTCGGCGACGATCAAGGTGGTACGATGAAAACACTGTATATACCGATCGGTGTCGGTACCTATCATATGGAGACCGCCAACGCGGCGGTGGAGCAGTCCATCGCGCTTTTGAAGACCATCGACCCGGAGATCCTTTGCCCGGAGGGGCTTCTGCTGACCTCTGACGCAGTCGCGGATTTCGTCGCGGGTCAGGATCCGGATCTGGTGATCCTGCAGAATGTGACCTTTGCCAATGCCGCGTATATGACGGAAGTCCTGACCCGGGTGCAGTGCCCGGTCGTTCTGTGGACGCTGCGGGAGCCCCAGGGCCCTGTGGGTGGACGTCTGCGGCTCAATGCGCTGACCGGCGCCTTCTCTGCGGCCCATACCCTGCACCAGTTCCAGATGGAACCCATCTTCGTCTTCGGAGGTCCGGAGGAAGCAGAGGTATGTCACAAACTTACGCTGGCGGTCCGCGCGGCCAAGGTCAAAAAAGACTTGCGCGCGCTGAAACTGGCGGCCATCGGCCATACGCCCCAGGGCTTCGGCTTTGGCAGAGCCCTGGACAGTGAACTGGCCAGGACCTTTGGCTGCACCCTGGTCTCCATCGAGGCCCGGGAACTGATCGAAATGGCGCAGAAATCAGAACCGCTGGAAAGCCCGATCCCTCTGCCCGGCATGGAGCAGATCCCGGAGCAGAACCAGGTGGATTTCAGAAGACTCTACCGGGCCTACCAGACCTGGGTCCAGGAAAACGGGATCGGTGCCGTTGCCTCCCGCTGCTGGCCGGACTTTTTCGTATCCTACGGGACACCGGTCTGCAGTGTCCTGTCGCTGCTCAATGCGGAAGGGGTCCCCTCCGCCTGCGAGTGTGATATCTATGGCGCCCTGAGCATGTATCTGGGGCAGCAGTTTACCGGCAATGCCTCCTTCTTTGGGGATCCGGTGGCTGTGGATGAAGAAGAAAACACCCTGACCTTCTGGCACTGCGGCATGGCGGCCTGCAATCTGGCCCGGGAGGATACCGGCGCCGCCATCGGCGTCCATCCGAACCGGAAGATCGGCCCGACCATGGAATTCGGCTGCAAGCCGGCGGAGCAGGTCACCCTGCTGCGTGTTGGCCGGGACGCGGATGGTTCCTTCCGGTTCTTCATCGCCGAGGGAGAAGCCCTGGACCGCCCGAAGCAGTATCTGGGCGCTTCCGTGGTGGTGCGGACCCGCACCTCCAGCATGGATATGGTCCGGTTCCTGATCCAGAAGGGGTATGAGCCCCACTATGTCGTGATCTACGGAGACGCGGCAGACGGACTGGAAATGTTGGCCCATATGCTGGGTCTGAAGGTGGACCGCTTATGATCGACCTGAACAACCTTAGGGTCCGGATCGGCAAGGGGCAGGCCGAATTCCCCATGGAAAAGGGCTGCTTCCTGTATGATGACAAGATCCTGGAGACCCAGGCCTATGCGGGCCCGGTCCATGTGGAGACCATCAGCCCCCAGGAAAAGCGTCTGACGCTGGAGATCGACCCCGCCTGGAACCGGATCTGGATCACTTTGCCTACGGATGCCCGCCATTTCTACGGCGGTGGTGAGACCTTTTCCGAGTGGGACCTGGCCGGGCAGAGGATCCGCGTCTGGGTCGCGGAGCATCAGAACGCGAAGCGCATCGAGAAGAAGATGGAGCGCCAGGCGGAACGGGGGATCGACCCGTTATATAAAGGTCCTTTCGATGAATATGAATCCTACTACGCCCAGCCCACCATCATGATGGATACGAAGGAATACATCCATGTGGATGGCACCTCCTTCATGGCCTTCGACTTCCGCACGCCGGGACAGATCACCATCGAAATGTATGCCAACGCGCCGATCTATTTTGGAAGCGCGGCATCATTCCCCGAATTGTCCGCGCTGCTCACCAGCCGCCTGGGCCGGCAGGCACCTTTGCCGGACTGGGCCCATGACGGCGTGATCTTAGGCATCCAGCAGGGGCCGGAGGTGATCGACCGCAAGATCGCCCAGGCAAGGGCCCAGGGCGTGCCCGTCGTGGGTGTGTGGAGCCAGGACTGGTGTGGCTGCAGACGTACGGCCTTTGGTTACCAGGTCATGTGGAACTGGACATATGACAAGGACTTGTATCCCGACCTTCCGGACAAGATCCGGAAATGGAAGGCGGAAGGAGTCCGGTTCCTGGGGTATATCAACCCCTTCATGGCCATCGAAAAGGAACTGTACCAATACGCAAGCGCCCATGGGTACTGCGTGAAAAATGACAAAGGTGAGGACTATCTGGTCACCATCACCACCTTCCCCGCAGCCATGATCGATCTGACGAACCCTGAGGCCTATGCCTGGTACAAGCAGGTCATCAAGGACAACATGATCGGCATTGGCATGGGCGGCTGGATGGCGGATTTCGGTGAATATCTGCCGGTGGACAGTGTGTTGTACTCGGGACAGGACGCATCGTTGCTGCATAATGAATGGCCGGCCATCTGGGCTCGACTGAACCGGGAAGCGGTGCGGGAATGCGGCAAAGAGGGAGAGATCTTCTTCTTCACCCGGGCCGGCTTTACGGGCACAGTGCGGGAATCCACCCTCATGTGGAATGGCGACCAGCATGTGGACTGGTCCCTGGACGATGGTCTGGCTTCCGTGATCCCGGCCACTTTGTCGCTGGCGGTCTGCGGCTGCGGCCTGACCCATTCCGATGTGGGTGGATACACCACCAACGAGCAGATGAACCGCAGCAAGGAACTGTTGATGCGCTGGGAGGAGATGAATATCTTCTCGCCGTTGATGCGCAGCCATGAGGGCAACCAGCCCACACGAAATGTCCAGTTCGACGCGGATGAGGAGCTGCTCAGGCACTTAGGTGCCTGTGGACAGGTGCACAGGGCACTGAAACCCTATCTGCAGGCGCTGGAACAGGAAAACTATGAGACCGGTGTACCGGTCATGCGGCCCCTGTTCTACCACTATGAGGAAGAGGCGGCGTTCACAGAGAAGTATGAATATCTGCTGGGACGGGATCTTCTGGTGGCACCGGTCATTACGGAAGGCGCGGATACACGCGACGTGTACCTCCCGCAGGATGAATGGATCCATGTGTGGAGCGGACGAGCGTATACCGGCGGGACAGTCACGGTAGAGGCGCCTTTGGGGCAGCCACCCGTCTTTGTCCGGGCAGCATCCTGGGTGCAGGATCTTCTGCAGGCATTAATGTTAAAAATGTAAGACCTCCGAGAGTCAGTGTAAAGACTGACTTCCGGAGGTTTTTTATGTGGAAAACCCCTTGCAATCACATGGTTAGTCGTGTATAATGCTTACGGTTAGTCAAAACTAATCGCAAATGAGAGGGGAGACTGAAATGACACAGTCAGAGAAATATTTTCTGGAGATCAAGGATCTGAAGAAGAGCTTTGGTACTGGTGAGGCCAGGCAGGATGTGCTGCGGGGCGTGGTATTCCATGTGCAGAAGGGTGAGTTCTGCGTTTTGCTGGGGCCTTCGGGCTCTGGTAAATCCACACTTTTGAATATCATCGGTGGGATCGATACACCGGACTCAGGTTATGTAGCTATCAACGGAGACAAGCTGGAGGATATGGATGGGGGCGGGCGGCGATGAAAGTGTCGCGGTCTATGGCATCATGGACGAAAGCGCCTATATCGATCTTCCGGCAGAGCTTGCGGCAGGCGAGGTGTTCATCTCCTCCGCATTCCAAAACAAGTTCGGCCTGCAGGTGGGCGATGAGTTCCAACTGCACGAGGAATATGAAAACAAGGAGTATACCTTTACGGTCCAGGGTGTGACGGAGTACGACGGCGGGATCGCGGTCTTCATGCCGAATACCAGTTTCAATGAGGTCTTCGACAGAGACCCAGATTCCTTCAACGGCTTCCTGTCCCAAAAGGAGATCACGGATCTGGACGAGAAGAATATCGCTACGATCATCACGGAGGAAGACATCACCAAGGTCACCAACCAGCTCATGCACTCCATGGGACAGTTCTTCTGGGTCTTCAGGATCGCGATGGTCGTGATGTCCGCGGCCCTCATCTATCTGCTGGCCAAGATCATCATCGAGCGGAATGAAAAGTCCATCTCCATGGCGAAGATCCTGGGCTTCCAGAATGGGGAGATCTCCTCACTGTATATGCTTCCGACCGCGATCATCATCGTGTGCGCGCTGATCGGCTTTGGAGTCGGCTATCTCCTGATCATCAAGCTCTTCAAGATCTTCATGATGCAGATGGACGGATACTTTGCCTTTTATATGGAACCGCGTTCCATGGTCTTGTCCATCGTATATCTGCTTGTGGGATATGCCTTTGTATCCGTGATCGATTATATCCGGATCCGCAGGATCCCCATGGACGAAGCGCTGAAAAACATCGATTAAAAAGAATGCCCGTGACCAGGCTTTCAGCTTGGTACGGGCATTTTCATATGCTTTAGTCCCATTTGTTTTTATTCTTTTTATAGGCCTTGGCCCACTTGGAGATCTGCTTTTTCTTTGCGTAGTTCCGCGTGTTCTCTGTGCCGAGGTTTTTGTACAGCATAAGCCGTTCTTCGGACAGTTCGCCTCGTGCGATGGCGGCCCGCACGGCGCAGCCGGGTTCTGTCTCATGCCGGCAGTCACTGAAACGGCACTGCTGTTCCAGGGCGACGATATCGGCAAACGTATCCGCGATTCCTTCCGCGGCGCCGGCCATGCCGATCTCCCGCATGCCTGGTGTATCGATGATGGATACGCCGCTTTCCAACAGGATCAATTGGCGGTGGGTCGTCGTATGCCGGCCTTTGGAATCCGACGTACGTATGTCCGCGGTCTTCATCCGGTCCTGGCCGAGGATCGCGTTCAATAATGTGGATTTGCCTGCACCGGAGGACCCCATGAGGCAGATCGTATGACCGGGCACAAGGTATTCGTTCAGTGCCTCCATGCCGATCCCATACAAGGAAGAGATGGCGTGGACCCGGATCTTCTCGGAGATCGTCTCCACTTCCATGACATACCGGTCCACGTCGCTGCAAAGGTCGGATTTAGTCAGGATCACCACCGGAGCAGCGCCGCCTTGCAGCGCAACACTGGCGTAGCGGGCGATGCGGTTGTAATTGTAGTCGTCGTTCAGGGAAGTGACGATGAACAGGTGATCGACGTTCGCGGCCATATACTGGGAGACGCCGGTCTTAGACTGATCCGGCCTCTGAAGCAGGCCGGTCCTTTCGCAGACCGACAGGATGATGGAATCCCCCGTCCGGTTGTACTGGAAGGTGACATAGTCCCCGACGACCGGCAGCTGGTCCGCGTCCTGGGCATAAAAACTTCCTTTCAGTTTCGCGGGCAGTTCCTGCTCCCAGAACTGAATGATATAACTGTTCTTGCGCACCTCGGCGATCCGGCCGAGTTTTTCTTTGTGCAGCCACTGACAGGAGAGCCGCAGGGGTTTGTAGTAGGGGAACCGTCTTGTATAGGCCTCGATCTCTGCCTCATCCTCGCAGGTCTCGAAGACCGGCGCTTCGTAGAAGGTGCCATGGACCTGCGCAAAGCCTTCATGGAGCGGTAGAGCCATGAATGCGTCGGAATTGCCGAAGACCGGATGCACGATCCCAAAACGATCGCAGGTGGTGAAACCGAATCTGGGGTAATAGTCGGGTTCGCCAGTGATGACGATCCCCGGGTATTCGGTCTCCCGGGCCAGTTCGAGGAAGGTATGCAGCAGCCTGGCTCCGATCCCTTCTGCAAACAAGGTCGGTTCTACGGCGAGAGGGCCGAAGGTGAGGACTTCATGCACCTGGTCCCCATCGACCACCTGGGAGACCGAAGCAAAAATGGCACCGACGATCCGCCCGTCGACTTCGGCGACCCGGCTCAGTTCGGGCAGGTATTCTTTGGCTTCCCGCAGTTTATGGACCAGGAGGTGTTCGTTGCACCCTGGACCATGCAGGTTCCAGAAAGCTCGGAGCACCATGTGTTCCGTGTTGTAATAGTCTTCTTTGGTTTCTTTTCTTATAATGATGTTCAATGTCGGATATCTCCATTTTCTATTGATTTAAGTTTTAATCGCTGAAAGATCGTATGGAGACCCCGATTTTTGACAATAAAAAACCGTGACAGGGATGCCACGGTTTATGTGCGTACGTAAACAGATCCTTGCCGGATTAGGAAGGATAAACCGAGGTCATCATACGAAAATCCAATACAATAGCCATTTTCTTCGCAGTCATCATGATTACCTCGCTTTCTTTAAGATTTGCAACTCTGCCGCAGATTCTATCAAAAGAGTTGGCTGCTGTCAATACCATTTCTTAAGATGCGGTCGGATCCTCCAGCAACGGCCGGCACCAGGACAGCACGGTCCGCTTCATGGACATAACGTCCAGAACGCCATAGGCAAAGCCCTTGCGCAGCAGTTCCTCCGGGATGAAAGAATCATATTTGTCGAACAGTGGCACCTCACCGGGGTAGACCAGTTCCATGGGATCGAAGTCCTTGGCTGCTTCCTCGCCCACGACCTGGAAGAATTCTTCCGGCGTGGCCTGCATGGTGAACTGCATGAAGTAGGGACGGGAAGAGGACAGGCCCTTCAGGCCCAGACGTGCGCCGCAGCGCAGCTTCAGGAAGCGTTCCAACGCAAGGAAGGAGTAGGAGCCCAGCCAGGGGAAGAGGCAGTACATCTGCCCGCCCAGGCAGATCAAAGGCTGCCTAAGCAGTCCACTGTTGCGGGCGGCCTGCCGTGCCAGCTTAAGACGGGTCTGGCCGCTGGCCATCAGGTAGGGATAGGTCTTTTCCTCCTCCAGGACCTTGCGCATGCGCAGCAGGATCCGGTCATGGATATCACCCGCACACTGTCCAAAGTAGGCCGGCACCTTGCCCAGGACCGGCTGGCAGTAGATCAAGTGGCGCTTCGGATCGATCTCGTCCACGGTCCAGACATGGCCGGCCAGAGCGATCTTCTCGCCGACGGGTGGCGGCTGGACGATGGTACCGATATCCTGTCCCTCACAGCGGACCGTGAATTCCTCGCTGTCCTGGAAGACGGCCAGGAACTTATAGGAAGAGATCTCCCGCTCACCGGCCAGGCCTACGATCAGCCCGCCTTCATCGGTGCGCTGCAGCTGCTCAGTTTCGATCAAATGCAGAAGCAGGGTGCGGAAATCCTCCGGCGTGATGCGGTGGAAGGGACTTAAGGTAAGCACACGGGCGGCCAGTTCCCGGGGCGTCAGCTCGCCGCAGGAGGCCAGTGTGCATAAGGTCTGGTGGTACAACAGGCTGAAGGGTAGACGGTCCAGCCGCGTGGGCTCGACCCAACGTTCCTCCAGATAGAGCTGGATCAGGGCAATGCCCTGCAACAGGGTCCAGGGAATGGTCTCAGGCAGCATGGCACGGGGTTCTGCCTCGTCCTCCCGGATGACGAAGTACATTTCCGGCGGCTGGCCACGGCGTCCGGTCCGGCCCATGCGCTGCAGGAAGGAAGAGACGGTGAAGGGCGCATCGATCTGGAAAGCGCGCTCCAGGCGGCCGATGTCGATGCCCAGTTCCAATGTGGCCGTGGTGACGGTGGTCTCGAACCGCTCGTCATCCTTCATGACGGTCTCCGCCGTTTCCCGGTAGGAAGCGGACAGGTTGCCGTGGTGGATCAGAAAACGGTCCGGCTCATGCTGGGCGTGGCAGTAGTCACGCAGGGTGGTGGTCACGGCCTCGCATTCCTCCCGGGAATTGACGAAGACCAGACATTTTTTGCCCCGGGTATGCTCGAAGATATACTTAAGGCCCGGGTCTGCCTTGCGGGGTGCCAGATCCGTGGGCGTATCCAGAGAAAGCTCCGTGGGTTTCCCCGGGATCAGATCCCCCTCCGGCTCGGTCTCGATGAGGGCGGAAGCGGCAGCCTCCAGCAGCTGGGGGCCTTTCCCCTCGTTTTCGTCCCGCTGCACATAGAAATGCTCCATAGACAGGCGCCAGCGGATGCCCTTGGCCTCGATCTTGGGGATCAGGGTCTCCCGGTTCGTGCCATGGGCCAGAAAGGCGGCCACCGTTTCCGGATCTCCGATGGTGGCGGACAGGCCGATGCGCCGGGGGTCGGCCCCGGACAGACGGCACAGGCGCTCGATCAGACACAGAGTCTGGGCGCCACGGTCGGCCCGCATCAGAGAATGGACCTCGTCGATGACGATATAGCGCAGATCACTGAAGAGCCGGCTGATGTAATTATGCTTGTGCATCAGCAGGGACTCCAGAGATTCCGGCGTGATCTGCAGGATCCCGGAAGGATTCTTCAGCAGTTTGTTTTTGTGGGTCTGGGAAACATCCCCGTGCCAGTGCCAGACGGGGATCTGGGCCTCCTGGCAAAGATCGTTCAGACGCTCGAACTGATCATTGATGAGGGCTTTGAGGGGGCCGATATACAGGGCACCCACGGAACGGGGCGGATCCTCCGCAAATTCAGTCAAGATCGGGAAAAAGGCGGCCTCGGTCTTGCCGGAAGCGGTGGAGGCGGTGAGCAGCAGGTGACAGTCCGTGTTGAAGATCGCGTCACCCGCGGCGACCTGGATCGCCCGCAGGGATTCCCAGTTGTTCCGGTAGATGAAGTCCTGGATGAAGGGGGCGTAACGGTCAAAAATGCTGCTCATAGCTCAAACTCCGCAAAGTCCGCCGCATCAGCGGTCTCCTCACCGGGCAGGTGCACCTGATAGCTGCCATCGCCGATCAGGCTGCGGGCCTCCGCCTCCGGATTCTGATAGAGGATGTCCATCAGTTCGATGAAATCCCGGATGACCTCACGCGGGGTGATGTGGGCCGCCGCGCCGACCCGGCCGAATTCTGCCTGCAGGAAGGCGATCCGGTCCTCCTGGGTCAGCCGGACGGGCGTATCGTAGAGGACGGAGTGGATCTCCGCCAGTTTTTCCGTAAGGACCAACAGTTCCTCGTTCGTTAAGGGCACCAGCCGGATGATGGGTGCCAGCATATCCTTCATGCCGTCGGTGGCAAACCGGCCCTCCGACAGGCGGGAGCGCAGGGCTTCGTAGCTGAAGATGCCCCGCCGCGGATCCTCGATGCACTGGGGCGTGCCGCAGAAGACAAAGCCCACGTAGGGCGCCTTGCCCTGCAGGGTATCGTTGTACAATGTCAGGATCTTCTCATAATTATATTGGCGGGTGATGCTGTTGGGGATCTTGTAGATATTGACCAGTTCGTCGATGAGGACCAGCATGCCGCTGTAGCCCGCCTTTTTCAGAAAGATGGCGAAAAGCTTGATATACTCGTACCAGTCATCATCCGTGATGATGATGTTGACACCCAAGGCAGCCCGGGCTTCGGTCTTGGTGGTGTATTCTCCACGGAACCACTGGATGACCTTGGCCTTAAGATCATCATCACCCTGCACATAGGCCTGGTAATACAAGGTGAGCAGCCGTGCAAAGTCAAAACCATGGACCAGTTCGTTTAAAGAGGTGATGACTTCGCGGATGCGGATCTCGGTCCTGGCCGCAAGACGAGGATCGGTGGCGGAGTAACCGGCCTCTGCCGCGGCCTCCGCCTGTACGTTGCTGATCCAGCGGTCCAGGATCAGACCCAGGGCGCCGCCCTCCGGCCGGGTCTTGGTGGAGAGATTGCGGATCAATTCCTTGTAGGTGGCCAGACCCTGACCATGGGTGCCCTGCAGCCGGCGTTCCGGACTTAAGTCCGCGTCAGCCACGACAAAACCCCGGTCCATGCAATGGCTGCGCAGGGTCTGCAGCAGGAAGGTCTTACCACTGCCGTATTTACCGCACAAAAAGCGGAAAGAAGCGCCACCCTCCGCGATGATGTCCACATCGTGGAGCAGTGCGGAGATCTCGGCTTCGCGGCCGACGGTGATGTAGGGCAGGCCGATGCGGGGCACCACGCCGCCCTTCAGGGAATTCATGACCGCGGAAGCGATCCTCTTGGGTATTTTCATGACTGGATCAGTCCTTTCAAATCTTCGATATAATCCTCGACAAGCACCGGCCGGTCACCATCCCATTCGATGGCGGTATCGGCCAGCAGGTCGTATAATGCTTCGTTGATGTGGTCCACCAGGACGGAGAGTAAAATGCCCTTGGAGGAGAGCAGTTCCTGATAGGGCTGTCCTTCCAGGAGGGCGCGGACAAAAGCGGTTTCTGTAGCATCCAGCGGACCTGATGCTTCCTGAGGCTCTGGTGCTGCAGGCTCCGGTGGCGGAGGCGCAGAGGCTTCCAATTCTTCCTCGACGATGAGCCGGTCCATGGTGCGGGCGGAGGAGGCCCGGATGGCATCCAGCCCGGAAAGATCGAAGGTCAGCCGGGCGGCTTCCGCGGCCTTGGCCCGGGCAGCCCGGTCCTCGGCGGCCTGTTTTTCCGCTTGGATGAGGCGCACCAGCAGGGTTTCCACATATTTGGGTGTCCGTCCATCATCCCGGATCACCGGCTCCAGCCCGTACTCCTTCCGCAGGATCCGGTCCAGGCTTTTCAACAGCCGGCCCAGTTCCTTGCAGGCGTGCAGGCGCCCTTGATATTTGGTGACGGTCCACCAGCGGCCCCGACACTGATAGGTGGTGAGGGGTGTGACCTGATAGGTATAATCCGGATGGGGCAGGTGGTCAAAAAAGACGGCGTTCTGGAACAATACATAGCTGGAAGCCGCCTGCCGGCCGAAGAGGCTTTCCGCAAGGGAATTCTTCCGGTGCTTTTCATAATAGACGGCCAGTTCGGTAAAGAAACTGGAAACAAGGCGGGCCGTGGCCTTGGGATGTTCCTTGTAAAAGGGAGACCGGTCCAGTCCATAGGGGGAGAGTTCCAGAAGGGCCTTAAGAAAGGCCGCATCATCCTGCTCCTGCTTGTGCAGGACCACAGTCAGCGCCTGGTCGAAGGCCTCCTGCTCCGGATCCGCCAACAGGGCCGGGTCCAGATGATAGTACAGGACATAGTCCCGAAGCCAGCGGGCCGTATCCTCCTGAGACAAGGGGTCAGCCTTGGAGAGCAGGTGCAGAACGCGGGTGAGCTTTTCATAGCCATCCTCCGCGTTTTCCGCACCGATCTGATGCAGCAGCTCGAAAGCGTGCAGCTTATAATAATCCGGACAGCCGGCGGCTTCCTGGCCCCGCAGGTAGCGGGTGCGCCAGGTGAAATACCCGCGCAGCTGGGCGTCCGTCAAAGACTGGTAGGTGGGCAGATAGTGCATGGAGATGCCATTGTAGGGATGGGCATCCTCCTGCTGCTCCATAAAACGGGCCTGCTGGTAGAAGATCTCCTCCCGGGAAAGGTACAGAGCCTCCTGGGTGGCTGCCATCTTGCGCATTTCGGTATAGGCGCGGGGCAGAGGGGCGGCCGGGGCAGTGGCTGGATACGGCCGGCTGCCTGCGGGACGTGGAGCAGGCCTTGCCGGCTCCTTCTTTGGCTTTTCCAGATCGGAAGCCCGCCGGATGATGGGTTCATCCCGATAGACCATGGACTCCATGTTCTTGCGGGTCTTGAGTACATCGTTGAGGGTGCTGCCCAGAATATCCAGGATGCGCTTGCTTAAATCGGACAAGACCGCGGGCCTCCTTTCTATTAAAAATGCGAACAAATGTTTTCTTCAAGTATAGCACAAACGGGGTGCCTGCGCAAGTCTAAAGGAATGCTTAATACAGCTTTTACTTGCGTATTCGGAACAACTGTGGTAGAATGTCTATCACATTGTATAAATTGGATTAAAATGCCCTTTGGGCGGAAAAAGGAGTGAGCCCATGCTCAGCCGTGAAAAAATACGCATGATGGCGCAGGCGGCCGTATATGAAAAGCAATACTACCGCAAGGACATGTTCGCCGGACGCTATTATAAAAACGACTATATCGGTCTCGAACGGTTAAAAACCAAGATCTGGATGACCATCTTTTTCGCTATGTATGTAGCGGCCCATATCTTCAATCTGGTCTACATCGAGCAGATCGATCTGCTGCACTACAATTATAAGGAATTCGCGGTCAAGGCCATCGTCGTCTATCTGGCGCTCAGCCTTGTCATCTCGCTGCTGACCTCCGCGGTCTACGGGCCCCGTTATGAGCGGGCTAACCGCCGGTTGAAAGCATATTATGATCAACTGGAAAAGATCAATCTGAAAGGCTGAGATATCGTACATGAAGATCATCTATCTGATTCGCGGCGCCATCGCCAAAGCAATCAAGTTCGTCAATCTGCCGCTGATCCTGTGCATCAAGTTCGCGGCATACTTCTGGCTGTTCCATTATGTGACAGGCATGGACGGCTTCCTGCCGGGGCTTAAGATCAATTCCCTGCCGATCCAGATCGTGCTGGCGGTCCTGTCCACCATCCTGCCCAACCGTTGCGGCGTATTCCTGGCCATATTGCTGGGTCTGGCCAATATATGGAAGGTCACCATGCTGGGTACGGCGGTATCGGCCGTCCTGTTCCTGCTGGTCTACATCACCACCAGCCGTCTGTTCCCGGATCATGTCTACATGCTCATCCTGGTACCCCTGGCACTGCATTATAAATTGTACCTGATGCTGCCTGTGGTGGCCGGTATGTACATCGGCGTCATCGCCATCATCCCCATGATCCTGGGCGTTGTTTTCTCCATCCTGCTGGGGCTCCTGCCGGAGTTCATGAAGCTGCAGATGCCGGAGAAGGTGGACGCGATCCCACAAATGTTGGCCAACGTCTTCAAATATGTATTCAACCAGGTCCTGCATAACGACACCCTCATCTTCTTGATGATCCTGTTCACGGTCGTCGTGGTGCTGATCTACCTGCTGCGTAAGATCGACGTCAATTACGGCAATTATATCGCGCTTCTGGCCGGTATCGTGGTGGGTGTGGTTTGCATCTCCATGGGCCGGATGACCTTCGACATCACCGAGTCTTCCCAGGCAGTCATCAAGAATGCTGTGGGCACCTTCCTGATCCTGGCCTTCTGCGAGTTCATGCGCACGGCCCTCAATTACGAGGCCATCCAACGACTCGCCTTCGAGGATGATGAATACGAGTATCACGTCACGGTCATTCCGAAGGTAGGTATTCCGGACGATAAGAAGCGTGCGGAGGATGAGGACGAGATCGAGGACGAGGAGGACGAGCCCATCCCGGAGCCGGAGATGTCCGTCGACAGGCATCGCAGCCACAGAAGGCAGCGGCCTGTGCGGGAGATCCCGGAAGCGCCCGCACCGGCACCGAAAGCCCCTGTGGAGGAGCCCACACAGCGGGTCGAACCCGTGGCGGAGCCTACGCAGCGCATCGAGCCTGTGCAGGAGCCGGAGCAGCCGGAGATCGTGGAACTTTGGGCAGAGCCGGAACCGGAGGCACCTGCGGTGGAAGAGCCTGCAGAACCGGCCTTCGTACCGGAGCCGTCCGTATTTGCGCCAGAGCAGCCGGAGCCGCAGCCTGAACCGCAGCGCGAGTATGTGCCAGAGCCGCAGATCGAGAAAAAACAGGAACCTGCGCCCACGAAGCAGGATGATTCCATCGACAGTTTTTTTGAAGAAGATTAAATACAAACCCTTTCCTGAAAATTTCCGGAAAGGGTTTTATTTTGCATTGTTTGATGCTATAATCTTAAGCATAGTGGAAAAGTATGTTCGGAGGCAACGATAGCTATGGAACAATTCTTTGAATCGCTGCTGGACTGGAAATCGGATCTGGCCGCCTGGGCCATTCCATCCTTTCACGTGACCGACGTGATCGATATTCTGGTCGTTGCGTTCATCATCTATGAGATCTTAAAAGGCGTCCGCCGGACCGGCGCTTGGATCCTGCTGCGCGGGATCCTGCTTTTGATGGCGATCGCTGCTATTTCTGCGCTCTTGCAGCTCAAGATGACGCTTTGGATCTTCCAGGCAACCATCAGCGTCGGCATCCTTGCGGTCATCATCATCTTCCAGCCGGAACTGAGACGGGCATTGGAACAGTTGGGCCGCGGCTCCTTCCTGTCTTCGATCATGGGGCAGGATGACAACAAGCTGGAAAAGCAGAATGTCGAGTCGATCATCGACGCGCTGGAGAAAATGGCCGCTGTCAAGACAGGTGCCTTGATCTGCCTGCAGCAGAAGGTCCCCCTTACCACCTACGAGGAAACGGGCATCCCGCTGGACGCGGAGATCAGTTCCCAGCTCATTGTCAATATATTCGAGAAAAATACACCTTTGCATGATGGTGCCGTCATCGTCCGTGACAACCGGATCATGGCCGCTACCTGCTACCTGCCGTTGACCGAGAACCAGTCCATCAGTAAGGAACTGGGCACCCGGCATCGTGCGGCGCTGGGCCTTTCTGAAGTGACCGACAGTAAGATCCTGGTCGTTTCCGAGGAAACCGGATCCATCTCCATGGCGGAGGGTGGCCGGCTGTACAGGGATGTGGATGGACCTTTCCTGCGCAAGACGCTGATCACGCCGGTGGACGAGAAGACGAAACGCAAAACCCTGCGCGATATCTTCAAGAAGAAGGAGCGCTGAGCCATGAAAGAAAAAATATTCAACTTTGTCTTCAAAAACTGGCACTGGAAGCTCCTGGCGCTGGTGGCTGCCTGTCTGTTCTGGTATGCCTATGTGAACATCCAGGATCCTGTGACCAGCGAGACCATCAATGGGATCAAAGTCAAGGTCCTCAATTACGATGAATTCCTGGCGAAGGGCAACAACGTCGAGTTCGAGGATCAGACGCTGGATTTCAACAATCTTACCTTGAATGTCACAGTGCGCGGCCGTTCTTCACTGCTGGCCAACCTGGTGGAGCAGAAGGACCGGGCTTTCAACGTCTGGATCGATCTGTACGAGCTGGCCGAGGATGATGACCGGCTGAGCATCCATTATGATTTTGCGCCGAATTTCCGGGCGGCCTATGGCAATGTGCAGTTTGTCGCTCTGTACAACCAGAGCTATTACACCGTCAAGGTGGACGAGAACGTCTCCAAGACCATTCCGCTGGAGTATCAGATCGTGGGTTCGCCTGCGGAGGGTTATACCTACATCGAGAACGATTCCAGCACCATGCTGACGCCTACGGAGATCACCATCACCGGTGCCCAGTCGGATCTGGATGAAGTGGAGTCCGCTCAAATCATGGTCAGCGTGGAAGGTCTCAAAGCCAACGTGGCCTTGTCCGAACCGATCATGTACTATGACGCGGAGGGCAGCCGGATCTACCTGTCCAGCACGGTCAGCACCTCAGCAGACGCGGCAACCCTGTACGTGCCCATCTACCAGGTCAAGACGATACCTTTCGAGGTCCGTGTCAATGGTGAGACCCAGGAGGGGTACGTGTACCAGAGAGACGCGGTCCTGTCCAGTGATTCTGTCGTCGTCTATGGTCAGGAGAGTGACCTCAAAGAAATCGAAAGCATTCCGCTGCCCATCGATCTGACCCAGTATTCCGGTGCGGCGACAGAAGTATTCAATATAGACGATGTTTTGTCTTCCCTGTATCCGAATGGAGAAGTGCGCTACTACAGTGGCTCCAAATCGGTCCGGGTCAGCTTTACGGTAGCGGAGATCCTGGAGCAGGAGGTATCCGTGCCCACGTCGCAGATCGTGGTACACGGCCTGCCGGAGGGATGGACCCTTTCCTTCCCGAACGATTCCCTCACCTTCGCGGTGCGGGGTACCCAGGCCCAGCTGACCGCGCTGGAGGCACAGATGGAACTGGTCAAGGTGACCGTCGACGCTTCCGGGCCTACGGCGGGCAACCAGGAACTGACCGCGACCATCGCTCTGCCTAAAGGGCCGGGTGCCGTGCTCGTCAATGAGACGGTTCCGATCACGGTCGAACTGGCAGAACAGCCGGCGGAGGAAAGCCGGCCCCCGAAAGAATGATGCCGGACAAGCCGGCTCTGTAAAGGAGAATTAGAGGATTGGCCTCTGTAATCACAAAAAAAGCATTGAAATATGTCAGTGGACGTTGGGGCAAGGAGGATGAGGATCCGGAGCTGGATCTGGCCCAGACCGAGGATTTCTTCGTTGCCATGATGCGCAAGGATGACTGGATCCTGGACGATCAGACCTGGAACGATCTGGACATGAACCGCGTCTACAAAAAAGTCAACCGGACCTTCAGCATCGCGGGACAGCAGTGCCTGTACAACATGATGCGGATCCTGCGCTTCGATGAGGCGGAACTCAAACGCCGTGACCGTGTCATCCAGTTCTTCCAGCACAACAAGGAGGACCGCGAGCAGATCCAGGCCGCCATGCATTTCATCGGCAAGGACCGGTTCGATGGTGCCTGCTCCCTCCTGTTCAAAGGGGTGCCGGAGCTGCCGTCCTACGTATCCTGGCTCACGCCGATGACCCTGGGCATGATCATTTCTTTGATCTTGATCCCCTTCATGGGCATCCGCATGCTCTTTCCAGTCCTGTTCTTCTTCATCGCGAACGTGGTGCTGCACAACCGTCTGAACGTGCACACCGACGCGACCATGCCTGCGATCATCTACATCGGCCGCATGCTGCGTGCCGCGGAGGAGATCGCAAAAAGGGACGATCCGCAGCTGAAAGAGTATAATGAATTCTTCCGCAAGTGCGTGGACAAATGCGCTGTATTAAAGCGTAAGACCCGCAGCATGGGCGTGATCGCGGATGATCCGCTGGGTCTTGCGGAATACCTGAACATGGTCTTCCTGATCCAGGCCCGGGGATATGTGCGCTGCCTCCATGATGTAGAAGAGAACGCGCCGGCCCTCCGGGTCCTGTACCGCAGGTTGGGTGAGCTGGACGCGCTGCAATCTGTCGCCTCCTACCGCAGAGGGCAGAGGACCTGCTGCACGCCGGAATTCGTGGAGGACATGGCCTATCTGGAGGCCGATACCATCGTGCATCCGCTGCTTAGGGACGCGGTGGCGAACTCCATCACCATGCAGGATCGCAATGTGGTGATCACCGGATCCAACATGTCCGGTAAATCCACCTTCTTACGGACCATCGCCATCAACGCGGTCACCGCGCAGACGATCTATACCGTCTCCGCCAAGCATTACAAGACTTCCTTCTTCCAGGTGCTGACCTCCATCAGCCCCAGTGATGACTTGATGGAAGGCACCAGTTATTACATGGCGGAAGCAGAGGCTCTTCTGCGCATGCTGCAGATCATAAACGACGACCGTTGTTCTCTGTTGATCATCGATGAGATCTTCCGGGGCACCAATCCCACGGAACGTGTGGCGGCGGCTTCAGCGCTGCTGGAGTATATGGCCGGACGCAATACCATGGTCATGGTGGCGACCCACGATATCGAGATCACCCAGAAAGTGGCAGAACAATATGACAGCTATCACTTCACCGAACATGTTACGAAGGATGCGCTGGAATTTGATTATACCCTGCGTCCGGGCGTGCTGAAGAGCCCGAACGGTATCCGGATCCTGGAATACATTGGATATCCGGAAGAGATCATCCAGGAGGCTCTGGCCAATGTGGCAGAGGGCCGAAAGGAAGGAGAAGCAGAATGAAGACACTGGAGGAGATGGCCGGCCGTTTTGCGGACCGGTTGAACCGTGACATCATCTGTCCCTGCGGCCATACGCACCGGGCGGACATCGATTATGTGCTGATCGGCGAGGACGCTGTCAAGTGCGTGCCCCGGGTCATGCGCCGCAAGGGCTATACGAAGGCCCTGATCCTGGCGGATGAGAACACCTGGGAAGTGGCGGGCAAGACTGTGCGGGACGTGATCCGCAAGTCCAAGTTCAAGTCCTGGAACCATGTCTATCAGCGCGGGGGAGAGGTCCTCTGCGCGGATGAAGTGGCCATGGACGAAGGCGCGGAAGCCTTCCTGGCCTGCCCGGAACGTCCGGACGTGATCATCACCGTAGGTACCGGATCGCTGAATGATCTGGGCAAGGAGATCGCCGACCGGATGCATGTGCGCTGCTGGAACGTGGCGACAGCTGCCTCCATGGACGGTTTTGCATCCACCGTCGCGGCGCTGACCCGGGGCAACCTGAAGGTCACGGAATACTATCTGCCTCCGGAAGTGATCATCGGTGACACCAAGATCTTAAAGACCGCACCGCGTGAAATGACCCTGGCCGGCATCGCAGACATGGCAGCTAAATACAACGCACGTCTGGACTGGCGCATCAGCCGGATCATCAATGATGAATACTACTGCGATATGATCGCGGATGGCATGCTGGCCGTGACCGATGATATCATCGACCTGGCGCTGGCAGCGCCGGAGGAGGGCGAATTCTCCGACGCGCTGCTGGAGCGCTTGATGGAAGGCCTGGTCCTGTCCGGTGTCTACATGAGCTATGCTGGCAATTCCCGCGCGGCCTCCGGTGCGGAGCATCATTTCTCCCATTTCTGGGAGATGTGGCTGCAGGTCAACGGCAAGCCGCCCATCTACCATGGTGTGAAGGTCGGCGTCGGCGCGATGACCATGGCGGAACTCTATCCCTGCTATCTGGGCTTCAAGATCGATGAAGCAAAGGCCCGCAAGCGTCTGGAGGAGTTCGATGAAGAAGCCGAGATCGAGACCTTGAAGCAGGTCTATGGCGCGGCAGCACCCATGCTGCTTGCGGATTACAGTTATGGAAAGCAGGATCGCCTGAACCGTCTGCCTGTCGAGATCGAAAAACAGGCGCAGATCGAGGAGGAGATCCGTGCGATGATGCCAAGGCTTAAGCGTATGCAGCAGGCACTGCGCCATATCGGCGCCAGGACCCGTTGGGAAGAGCTGCCGAACATCGGTGAAGAGCAGGCCCGGGAGGCGATGCGTTACTGCAAAGCCATGCGGCCCCAGTTCACCCTTTTGCAGTTGATCCACGATACGGCCTTCCCCATTGAAAAGTTCGAAGAAGCCTGGGTCAAGGGCTTGGAATATAAGGAGGACACCATGGAAGAGAACCAGAGCAAAGTCGAGGAAATGATCGTCGAGGAGCAGGTACAGGTGGAAGCTCCCGCGCCGAAGAAGCGTGGCCGCAAGCCGGGCAGCAAGAACAAGCCCAAGGTGGAGAAGCCGGTGGCCGAGGCTCCGAAGCGCCGCGGCCGTCCGAAGAAGACGGAAGCACAGCCCGAGCAGGCGCCCGTAGCGGAAGCCCCCAAGGCTGTACGTAAGAAGAAAGAAGAGCTGCCATACTGGCTGCTGTAAAGTAAACTGACCCGGACCCTTACATCAGGATCCGGGTTTCTATAAGGAGGAGTGGGCGTGTCGAGTACATACGTCATATCGGTCCGTCAGATAGTCGAATTCGTGCTGCGCAGCGGGGATATCGACGGCGGATTTTCCAGTGTCCGGCGCGCTCAGGAGGGGACCCGTCTGCACCAGAAGCTGCAGCGGCAGTCCATGAAAGGATCGGACTACCGCAAGGAGGTCTATCTGTCCACAGAGGTCCAGAAGGAGGACATCACCCTGCAGGTCGAAGGACGGGCCGATGGCATCTTCACCCGGGAACGGGGGGAGGGCGGCACCATCACTGTCATCGATGAGATCAAATCGGTGACGGAGGAGCTTTCCGACATCACGGAGGAGACCCATCCGCTGCATTGGGCGCAGGCCGCCTGCTATGCCTATATGTACGCGGTGCAGGAGGAACTGACTGAGGTCGAAGTGCGGCTGACCTATATCCACGCGGAAACGGAGGAGGTACGGTATCTGTACCATAGCTTCCCCCTGGACGAACTGGAGGCCATCTTCATCCGTCTGACCGAGCTGTACTTTGTCTGGATCCTGCGCCAGCATGCCTGGGAGATCCAAAGAGACCGGTCTCTGGGTGCCGCCGTATTTCCCTTTGCCTCCTACCGGCCGGGCCAGCGGGCCATGGCCGCCTACGTTTTCAATGCGATCCGTGACGGTGTCAAAGCCTTTCTGCAGGCGCCGACGGGCATCGGCAAGACCATCTCCGCCCTGTTCCCGGCGGTGAAGGCCATGGAAGCGGGGCTGACGGACAAGATCTTCTACATCACGGCCAAGCACACCACGGGACTGGCCGCCATGGACGCGGCCCTGCGCCTGAAGGAGCAGGGGGCACGCCTCAAGGTGATCGAGATCTCCTCCAAGGATTCCATGTGCCCCCTGGAAAAACGCAGCTGCCATCCGGCGGACTGCCCCATGGCCCGGGGCCATTTCGACCGGGTGAACCAGGCCGCTCTGGAGATCTTAAGAGAGGAGGATCTTCTGACCTCCGCGAAGATCCGTGCCTGGGCGGAACATTATCAGGTCTGTCCCTTTGAATTGTCGCTGGATCTTTCCACCTGGGCTGACGTGGTCATCTGTGATTATAACTATGTTTTCGATCCCAGCGCATCCTTGAAACGGTTCTTTGCGGAGCGCCGCACGAACTATACGGTGCTGGTGGATGAGGCCCATAATCTGGTGGACCGGGCCCGGGAAATGTTCAGCGCGACCCTGGAAAAAGAAGCGTTCCTACAGCTGAAGAAAGCCTTGAAGGAGCATCCGACGGTGGCCCAGACCCAGGCTTCCAAAGCCTGTGACCGGGTCAACAAGATCCTGCTCAGGATCCGCAAGGAGTGCCCGGAAGAGGGGCGTTATCACAGGATCGCCGGCCCGCCGGATGACTTGATCTTTGCCCTCCGGCGCTTCAACGAGACCATGGAACAGGTCCTGGCGGCCTGGCATGGCAATGCGCCGGACACCTGGCTGGACCTGTATTTTCAGTCCATCACCTTCATACGCGTCGCGGAGCAGATGGATGAGCATTACATCACCTATGTGGACCAGACCAAGCGTTCCATGACGGTCAAACTCTTTTGTTATCACCCGGCGGGTGTGCTTGCGGAGACCTATAAGATCCTGCGCAGCGTGGTCTTCTTCTCCGCCACATTGATGCCGGCGCCCTATTACAAGGAGTTTTTAGGCGCGGAGAAGCAGGACCTTCTGGCCGGCCTGCCATCCCCCTTTGATCCGGCCAAACGGCTGATCCTCATCGATGACACGATCCCGTTGACTTACCAGTACCGGGATGCCAATGTGGACCGGGTCGCCCAGAGGATCCACATCGCCGTGCACGCCCGGGCGGGCAGTTACTTCATCTTTTTCCCATCCTTCGCCTATATGCACAAGGTCGCGGAAAGCTACCGGGCGTCCTATCCGGAGGATCTTCTGGTGGAGCAGGAGACGGGCATGACAGAGGAAGCCCGCAGGGCTGTCCTGGACCAGATGCAGGACGATGGCACACTGCGGCTAGTCTTCACAGTGCTGGGCGGTGTCTTTTCCGAGAGCGTGGACCTGGTGGGCGACCGGCTGATCGGCGCGGTGATCGTCACCGTAGGTCTGCCGCAGATTGGGTTCGAACGGGACCAGATCCGTGCGCAGATGGAGGAGCGGCTGGGCGAAGGGTTTGCCTATGCCTACAGTTATCCGGGCATGGGCAAGGTCCTGCAGGCCGCGGGCCGGGTGATCCGCACCGAGGAGGACAAGGGCCTGATCCTGTTGATCGATGAGCGGTACCGCAGCCCGGCCTACCAAAAACTTTTACCGGATGACTGGTTCCCGATCCGGCGTGTCGATGGGGAGACCATGGAAGACATGATCAAACGATTCTGGAGTGAATAGTATGCAATTCTGTTCTTTAGCCAGTGGCAGCAATGGCAACAGTTATTATATCCGCTGCGGAAAGACCGGGGTGCTGGTGGATATCGGCATCACGACCAAACGGGTCGAGACGGCCCTCAGAGAGATCGGGGCTGATCCGGCAGAGGTGCGGGCGGTCCTGATCACCCATGAACACAGCGACCACGTGCAGGGCGTGGGCGTCTGGGCAAGACGCTACCGTGTCCCGATCCTTGCTTCGGAACGGACCCTGCAGGCGATCGCCGCCATGTCTTCCACGGGCAACATCCCGCCGGAGCTGCTCTATCCCATCCAGGCAGGACGCAGATATTATGCGGAGGATGTGACGATCGAGCCCTTCGCTCCCTTCCATGACGCGGTGGACCCCTTAGGGTTCAGCCTGACGGACGGGGAGAAGCGGGTCACCATCATGACCGATACCGGCATGGTCTCGGAGCAGATGCTGGAATTCTTGAAACGGTCAGATCTGGCCGTTCTGGAAAGCAATTATGACGTGCGCATGCTGATGAACGGGCCCTATCCGCCGATCCTGAAGAAGCGGATCCACTCGAACGTTGGCCACTTGTCCAATGTTGATTGCGGGCAGATCCTGAAGACGATCCTGCAGATCAATCCGGAGCTGATCGTCTATCTGGGTCATTTAAGTCAGGAAAACAACACCCCCGAGCTGGCCTACAGCACGGTGCGGGACATCGTTGCGGAAGCGCTTCCGCCGGAAAGTGTGGATATCCGGCTGACGCACCGCGGTGCAAGAACGGAGGTCGTGACCTTATGAAATACGGAGTCATCGGAACGGGCTGGATCACGGAAAGTTTTGTCCGCAGTGCGGACACGGTGCCGGGCATGGAGCTTGTGGCGGTCTGCTCCCGCTCGGAGGAGAGCGGCCAGGCCTTCGCCGCGCGGGTAGGGCGGCCTCTTACCTGCTATATGACGCCGGAGGCCATGGCGGAAAGTGCTATCGATGGTGTTTATATCGCCAGCCCCAATGTGCTGCATTATGGGCAGAGCCGCCTGTTCCTGGAGCATGGAAAGCATGTGCTCTGCGAAAAGCCCGCGGTCACTGGTGCGGACCAGATGCGGGCGCTTCTGGCTTTGGCGAAGAGCAAAGGTCTGGTCTACATGGAAGCTTTGATGATGCTGTATTTGCCCCAGCGCCGTACGATCCAGGAGCTGATCGAGACCATCGGGCCGGTGCGCCTGTGTCATGTGTCCTTCGCCCAGTACAGTTCCAAATATCCCGCCTATCTGCGGGGCGAAACACCCAACATTTTCAATCCCAAACTGGCGACTGGTGGGCTGATGGATCTGGGCGTCTACTGTGTGTATCCCATCCTGGACTGGTTCGGCCGTCCGGAGCGGATTCAGGCGGCGGCCTCCTTCCTGCGCACCGGGGCAGATCATTCCGGCGGCGCGGTCTTCACCTATCCGGACAAGATCGTGACGATGGAGTATTCCAAGACAGCCCAGGGCTATGCCGGCACGGAGCTGATCGGGGAAAAGGGCACGATCCGCATCGATTCCATCTCCCAATATACGGGGATCCATCTGCATCAGGCGGAGGACCAGCTGGTATTTGGAGAGGCGGACCGGACCGACCGCATGGCCGGCGAGGCGCGGGCCTTTTATGAGCGGGTGACCGGACAAAGCACACAGCCTGAGGAAGAAAAAGAACTGATGCTGCTGGTCGCGGAGACCATGGAGGAGATCCGCAGACAGGCCGGCATCGAGTTTCCGGAGAATGAAGCATGATTCGTATCGATCAATATAAATCGCCGGTGGGCAAGGCTCCGGGCCTGGAGGAGATCGCAAAATTTCTGAAGGTCGACTCGCGCAGCGTGCGTGTCTGCAGACTGGTGCGCCGTTCCCTGGATGCCCGCCGCGGCCATGAACCCCAGTTCGTTATGGTCCTGGACGTGGAACTGGCGGATGAGGCGCAGTATTTAAAGCGCAAAAACAAGCCCCAGGGCGTCCATGAGAAGGCGGAGGTACCTTTTTTCACACCGCCGGCCCTGGGACACAGGGCAGCGGAACATCCGGTCCCGGTGGTGGTGGGCCTGGGGCCTGCTGGCCTGTTTTGCGGCCTGATGCTGGCCCGTGCCGGTCTGAAGCCTCTGGTGATCGAGCGGGGCGACCCGGTGGAGGAGCGGTCCCGCAAGGTCGACACCTTCTGGCAGCAGAAGAGCCTGGATCCGGAGTCGAACGTGCAGTTCGGAGAGGGCGGTGCCGGCACTTTTTCTGATGGCAAACTGAACACCCTGATCAAGGATAAGGAGCAGTTAGGCCGTCTGGTCCTGACAGAGATGGTCCGGGCTGGTGCGCCGGAAGAGATCCTGTACGAGGCAAAGCCCCACATCGGGACCGACCGGTTGCAGGGTATGGTCCGGCAGATCCGGGAGGAGATCCGTGCCTTAGGCGGTACGGTCCGTTTCCGGACCCGCCTGCTGGATCTGGAGCCGGTGGATCAGACACTGCTCAGGGCGACCATCACGGATGGAGCCACACAGGAGCAGATCGAGACCGACGCCCTTTTCCTGTGTATCGGCCACAGTGCCCGGGATACCTTCAGCATGCTGGAGCAGCGTGGCGTGGAGATGACGGCCAAGGCTTTCGCCATGGGCGTACGGGTCGAGCATCTGCAGAGCTGGATCGACCAGGCCCGCTATCATGCATATGCGGACCGCCTGCGCAAAGAGGCTGGTCCCGCGGATTATAAAGTAACCTATACCGCCTCCAATGGACGGGGTGTCTACAGCTTCTGCATGTGCCCCGGTGGCACGGTGGTGGCCTCCGCCTCGGAAGAGGGACGGCTGGTGACCAATGGCATGAGCCGCTATGCCCGGGATGGCAAAAACGCGAACAGTGCCCTGATCGTGACGGTCACGCCGGAGGATTATCTGCCTTACGCGCAAAAAGAAAACGACGTTCTGGCAGGTGTCCGCATGCAGCGGGACCTGGAACGTCGTGCGTTTCTGCTGGGTGGCGGCGCCTATCAGGCACCGGTCCAGCGAGTGGAAGATTTTCATCTGAAAAGGGCCAGCCATTCCTTTGGCGTGGTGGAACCCACCTATACAGCGGGTGTCACACCTGCGGACCTGTGGGAGATCCTGCCCGAGTTCATGGGGCAGGCACTGGATGAAGGGCTCCATGCCTTCGAAAAGAGCATCCATGGCTTCGACCATCCGGACGCCTTGTTGACAGGTATCGAATCCCGAACATCCTCTCCGGTGCGGATCCTCAGGGACCCTTTGACCTTGATGAGCAGCCTCAAGGGCCTGTACCCCGTGGGCGAAGGCGCCGGTTATGCCGGCGGCATCATGTCCGCGGCCATCGACGGGATCAAAGCGGCGCGGGCATATCTTGCGCGCTGGGCGGAGTGACGTACAGCGTCTTCTGATGGGTGTAGATCACGAAGCCGGGCCGGGCGCCGGAGGGTTTTTTCACGTACCGGCGCAGAGTATAATCCACCGGCACCTGGGAGCCTGCGGCCGCCTTGGAATGGGCAGCGGCCAGCCTGGCGGCCTCTAAAATGCTCTGCTCAGTATAATTGGTCCCCTCGGAGAGACCGGAAACAAACAATATGGTATGGGAACCCGGCATATCCTTCACATGCAGCCACAGATCATTCGGCTGGGCGGTGCGGAAGGTGAGCTGGTCATTCTGGATATTATTCTTTCCGATCCAGACTTTGACCCCTTCGGAGGTCTGAAATTCGATCGGCTTGGACGCAGCGAGATTTCGCTGCGCCTTTTTTACGCGGCGGATATAGCCGGTCTCGTGCAGTTCCTGCCGCAGGTTTTCCAGATCCCGCTCCTGGTCGGAGAGGGCCAGGGAGCTTTCGATGCTCTCCAGACACTCGATCTCCTCGTAGGTCTGCTTCAGCTGGACCTGAAGGGCCGCCTCGGTACGCTTCAGTTTGTTGTAGCGGTCGAAAAGCTCTTGGGCATTCTGGGCCGGCGTCAGGTTTTCGTCCAGGCGAATGTCCAGCAAGGGCTGATCCTCCTCGTAGAAGTTCGGCAGGCTGCAGCTCTTCATACCCTTTTTCAACTGGTAGATATTGGCGGTGATCAGCTCGCCCTGGATGCGGTAGATCTCCCGACCCTTGGTATCCTCCAGCTGCTTTTCCTGCAGGCGTGCCTTGCGCCGAGCCCGGTCCAGATTGTTGGAGATCAGGCGGGACAGGTCCTGGGCCTTCTGGCGGATCTTCTGGGAGGTATCCTTCTGCTGATAGAACACGTCCAGCAGCTGGGAGAGGGTGTCGTAAGTCTCTTCCTCCGCACCCTGCATGAGGACGGAGGGCAGGATCGAGAATTCCACCATGTGCTGTCCCTCCCGGTAGATGCGGTAGGACAGGCGGCCTTCGGCCACGGTATCCAGCACCTCGCGGTACGCGCCATAGAGCCGTGCCTCCTCATCCTGCGTAAGATGGGGGTACAGGGCGGTGTCCGCGATCCCGGCCCGTGCCAGGATCTCCCTAGCAAGGAAGGGACTGAAACCATTGATGGACAGATAGAGAGCCTTGTAGAGGGGTTCCTTCGGCATGGAAACGACCGTGCGGAACAGGCCCACGTCCTGGATCTCGAAGGGGTCCCACTTGTCACTGTGGACCGGCAGCACGTAGGGCAGCCCCGGCAGGACCTGGCGGACAGAACTCATGGTGATCCCCACATGATGGAGGGCATCCAGGATGGTATCGGTCTCATCCACCAGGAACAGGTTGCTGTGTTTGCCCATGATCTCCAGGATCAGCCGCTTGCGTACCGGGTCACCCAGTTCGTCCAGAGCTTCAAAGGTCAGGGCCACGATCCGGTCCGTATGGTACTGATCGATGGAGAGTAGACGTCCACCGGACAGATGCTTGCGCAGCAGCATGCAGAACATGGGCGGCTGCAGGGGGTTCTCCGGCCGCCGCGCGGTCAGATGCAGACGAGGACTGTTGGCCAGAGTCGTCAATAATAAACGCCGGGTCTGGGAGCCGCCACCTTCCTGGATCTTTCGGATCTGCAGGATGACTTCGTGCTCATCCGGCTGGTATATTTTATCGATCCGTCCGCCCTGGAGTGCTTCGTTCAGCTCCCGGCAGACGGCGTAGATCGTGATGCCGTCAAACGCCATGATACACCTCTTGTAAAAATGATGCCTTATTCTAACATACGCGTAACCTTCTGTCAAAAACCCTTGCTTTTAAGCGGCGGATTGACTATAATATATAAGTTAAGAATACTATTTTTTCCGAGGTGTCTATGAAAAGCATGACAGGCTTCGGCCGTGGCGAAGCGGAACGGGACGGATACCGTTTCACGGTTGAGATCAAGACTGTAAACCACCGCTACTTTGAACCATCGATCCGGCTTGGCCGGCAGCTGGCCGCGCTGGAATCCAACGTGCGCAATCTGCTCAAGGAAACCATCGTCCGCGGCAAGACGGACGTCTTCATCACCTTCGTGGATCATTCCGACAAACAGGGGCAGGTCACCATCAACGAACCCCTGCTGGAAAGCTACATCACCCAGCTGAGGGCCGCGGCACAGCGCCTGGAACTGCGGGATACCCTTTGCGCCGGCGACATTCTCCGTCTGCCGGACGTGATGACTCAGGAGGATAATGACGAGGACGCGGAAACCCTGTGGCCGATCCTGAAAGAGGCCATGGACCAGGCGCTGGAGCGTCTGAACGCCATGCGCGTCAAAGAGGGCGAGCATCTGAAGGCGGATCTTCTGGATAAGATCAGTGCTTTGGAAACCTGCCATGCCAAACTGCTGGAGCAGGCACCGCTGGTGGTCGAGGCCTATCGCGAAAAGCTCCACAACCGTATGGACGAGTTGATCGATAAGGGCACGCTGGATCCGGGCCGTCTGGAAGCGGAGGTCACGATATTTGCCGACAAGTGCGCCATCGATGAAGAACTTACGCGCCTCAGCAGCCATTTCACCCAGTTCCGCCAGACGGTCGAACTTGCAGAGCCGGTGGGCCGCAAGCTGGACTTCCTGACGCAGGAACTCAACCGCGAGACCAATACCATCGCTTCCAAGGCCAATGCGCTCAACATCTCGCGTACCGCGCTGGACATGAAGAACGAGATCGAGAAGATCCGGGAACAGATCCAGAACATCGAATAAAGGCAGGACGTATGCAGGGACATTTAGTCAGTATCGGATTCGGCAGCGTCATCCACGTGGACCGGCTCGTAGCCATCCTGAACGCGGACTCGGCGCCGATCCGCCGCAAGATCCAGGAAGCGCGTGACAAAGGGCTTCTGGTCGATGCTTCTTATGGACGGAAAACCAGATCCGTGCTCATCATGGACAGTGGACAGGTCATTCTTTCGGCGATCCTGCCGGAAACTTTGACCGCCCGCATCGAAGGGCCGGACAAACCGGAGGAAAGCTTATGAAAGGTGTATTGGCAGTAGTATCCGGATTCTCAGGTGTGGGAAAAGGCACGGTCGTGGAATACATGCGCGGCATCCATCCATTCACTTTATCGATCTCAGCGACGACACGCAAGCCGCGGCCCATGGACCAGGAAGGTGTCACCTACTACTTCCTGTCCCGGGAAGATTTCGCGAAAAAGGTCGAGGAAGGCTTCTTCCTGGAATGGGCCCAGTATACCACCGACTGCTACGGGACCCCGAAGGGACCGGTCCTGGACGCCATCGAGCGTGGCGAGGACGTGATCCTCGAAATCGAGGCGCAGGGTGCCCGTCAGATCAAAGAACGCTATCCGGACGCGGTCCTGATCTTCGTGCTTCCGCCGGACTTCTACGAGTTGAAGGCGCGGCTGGAAGGCAGGCAGACCGAAACGCCCGAGCGTATCAAGGCCCGGCTGTCCCGTGCCATGGAAGAGTTCGACGAGATCCCATATTATGATTATATCGTGGTCAACAACACGGTCGAACAGTGCGCGGCCGACATCTTAAGCCGCATCGAAAGCAAACGATCCACCCCGGCCTGGCAGCAGGAGTTCATCTCCCGGCTGAAGAGCGAGGCCGACAAGGTCATGGAAGAACTATAAAAGAACAGGAGATACAGCAATATGATCCAGCCGTCTTATCAGAGATTGATCGATCACATCAATGGAGTCAACAAGGAATTGGAACTGCCGGAGGTGCTGAGCCGGTACAGCCTGGTCCAGGCCGTTGCCAAGCGCGCCCGCGCGCTGGTCGATGGTGCCCTGCCGCTGGTCGAATGCAAGGAAGGCACCAAAGAGCTGTCCATCGCCATCGACGAGATGCTCCATGACAAGCTGGGTGTCTATACCGCCGAGCCGGAGCCCATCGTCCTTGAGAATTCCGATTACGGCAGCATGTCCGTCGTTGATTTAAGTGCGGATTACGAGGAAGAAGAATAAGTATGACCCATCGATATGCTGAGATCATCGTAGGCCTGAACCAACCGAAGGTCGACCGCATATTCAGCTATCGGATCCCGGAGGGCCTTACAGAGGTCCTGCAGCAGGGCATGGTCGTGGAAGTGCCGTTTGGCAGTGGGAACCGCAAAACGCGGGGTTTTGTCGTGGGCTTTACCGAAGAGGCCGGGACGGATCCGGAGAAGGTCAAAGAGATCCGCAAGGTTTTGATGGAAGAGCCGGCTTTTACCGAACGCGAGCTGACAGTCGCCCGGTGGATGCAGTCCTATTATGACGCACCCCTCGGAGCCTGCCTGTCGCTCTGGGTACCCCGTCAGGTCACGCGGAAACCGCGTAAGAAGATCAAGGATCCGGCGGAGACGCCGGATCTTTCTCCTAAACTCCGGCTCAATGAAGAACAGGCACAGGCGGCCCGCCCGGTCGACGAGATGCTGGATCTTCATCTGCACCGGACTTTTTTACTGCATGGGATCACAGGCAGCGGCAAGACCGAACTGTATCTGCAGTGGATCGAGCACACGCTTGATTTAGGGCGGCAGGCCATCGTCCTGGTGCCGGAGATCAGTCTGACACCGCAGTTGATCGATATCTTCACCCGCAGGTTCGGCCACAGGGTCGGTGTGACCCACAGCCGGCTGACGGACGCGGA
>CADBPG010000145.1 GCA_902796435.1 uncultured Eubacteriales bacterium
GGGGTCAGGACCTGTTTTATGAAAAAAAAGACGGTACGGAGTGTATACTTAAACATGAACGAACCTCCTTTTAAACAACTAATGTATCTATGGATATAGTACAATAAATGTGGAAATAATTCAATGGTGTTACAGATCTTCTTCTTCCGAGATGGTCTGATTCTGGGACGGATCGTGGAAAAAGCTGTAGATCGAGGACGCGGCCCTGCGGTCGATGGAGGGGGCCTTCATGAGGTCTTCCTCGGAGAGGGTGCGGATGGTATCGATGGAACCAAAGGTCTGCAGGAGATCCTGGCGGCGTTTGGGACCTACGTGCTCGATCTGGTCGAGGATCGAGGAGACCTGGTTCTGGGAGCGCAGGCGCTTGTGATAGGTAATGGCAAAGCGGTGCGCTTCGTCCTGGATCCGGGTGATCAGCATGAGGGCCTCGTGATAGGTCTCCAGGGAATATTCGATATCCTGGTAGATCAGACCGCGGGTGCGGTGGCGGTCGTCCTTGACCATGCCAGCCACAGGAATATCCAGATTGAATTTACGCAGCACGTCCTCGCAGATCTGCACCTGGCCGCGGCCGCCGTCCATCAGGATCAGGTCCGGCAGGCGGGTGAATTTGCCCAGGGACATGTCTGTGTTCTCGGCGTTCAGTTTGCGCATCTCGTCGAAGGCGTGGCGGAAGCGACGGGTCAGGACTTCCTCCATGCTGGCATAATCGTTGGCACCTTGGACGGTCTGGATGCGGAACTTGCGGTAATCACTGTTTTTCGGGCGGCCATTCTCGTAGACGATCATGGAGCCGACGGATTGGAAACCGAAGGTGTTGGAGATATCGTAGGCCTCGATGCGTTCCGGGAAGCTGTCCTCGTCCAGGCCCATACAGTCGGCCAGCTGCTGCAGGGCACCGTAGGTGCGCAGTTCGTCCTGGCGCATCTTTTCTGCGAACTGGGTGAGGGTGATCTCAGCGTTCTGCATGGCCAGCCGCATGAGGCTGGCTTTTTCGCCTCGTTGCGGTACCTGGATGTGTACCCGGCTGTCCTTCTGGACCGAGAGCCAGTCCTCCAGGGTCTCCCGATCATCCGGTTCGACGGAGACCAAAAGTTCCTTCGGGACGAAGGGGGTGCCGCTGTAGAACTGCTGGATGAAAGCGGCCGTGATCTCGGAAGGCATTTCCACGTCGGCGCCGTCCATGAAGAAATGTTCACGGCCGATCAGCTTGCCGCCGCGAATGAAGAAGGTCTGGATCAAGGCGGTTTCTTCGCCCAGAGCCAATGCGATGACGTCCCGGTCGTCCTCGGAGCCGGCATGATCGATACGCTGTTTCTGGCCCAGTTTTTTCAGGTTTTCGATCTGGTCCCGGTAGATGGCGGCCTGCTCGAAGTCCAACGCGTCGGAGGCTTTGAGCATCTTCTCACGGATTCCGTCGGTGACGATCTGATAGTGGCCGTTCAAAAGCTCCAGCGCCTGGTCGACGGCCACCCGGTAGGCTTCCGGTGTGACCTTGCCGGTGCAGGGGCCCATGCATTGTCCGATATGATAATTCAGGCAGGGCCGTTCTTTCCCGATGTCCCGGGGCAGGTCCCGGTTGCAGTGGCGCAGGGCCCAGATGTTCTTCAGCATATCCAGGGTCTCCCGCATGCTGCTGACGTTGGTGTAAGGTCCGAAATACCGGGCATCATCGTGCAGGACGCGGCGTGTGACAAAGATCCGGGGATATGTTTCACCCACGGTGACCTTGATATAGGGATACTGTTTGTCGTCCTGGAGCATGGTGTTGTAGGGTGGATGGTTCTGCTTGATCAGCTGGTTCTCCAGGACCAGTGCTTCTAGTTCAGAATCGGTGACGATATATTCGAAGTATTCGATGCGGCTGATCATTTTCCGGATCTTGGGAGATTTTCCGCGTGTGCTCTGAAAATACTGCCGCACCCGGTTCTTCAGATTGATGGCCTTACCCACATAAAGGATCGTATCGCCTTCCTTCATGATGTAGACACCGGGACAGGTGGGAAGCTTGCGTACTTCTTCCTGGATATCGAACATGGACCGCACCTCCTTTGCTTCGTATTCTGTAACAGTCCTATTATACTATATTCCGTCAACCTTGACAATAAAAGACGCGTTTGATATCATGATACTATTATAGAAAGGTGAGAATCCTATGGCTAAAGATAGAAGAAAAAAGAGAAAAAGAAGGAAAAAAGGACAGCCGGGTTTCAAGGAATATGCACTTTTGAGTATCGCGGCCGTCTTTTTAGTATGCGCCATCGTGGTGATCGGCCGCAGCGCGTTCCAGGATAAAAAGGCAAAGGATGAGCGCAAAAGAAATGCCGCATCCTCGGAATCCTCGATAGAGGAAAGCTCCATGACACTCAAGCTCACGGTCTCGGTGGAGGGGGAGAAGATCCCCTGCATCAAACTGGACGACGGGATCTACGTGGGTTTTGATGAACTGAATGAAAAGGCGTTGCATGGCGGTCTGATCGTGGATGAAAAGAGCCAGCAGGTGTTTTACACCACCCTTAAGGATGGCAAGCAGGTCTTTTCCCTGCCGGAGATCCCGCGCATGGAAAAACTGGGCACCACCTTCGTACAGCTGGACTGGTTCGCTTCGACCTTTGGTCTGACGGTGGAGCAGGAGGATGATCGTACTTATCATGTGCAGCCGGTGGAACAGGTGGATGAAAGCACCATCCTGAAAGCCCAGCTTCCTGCGCAGCCCATCTCCATGTTCTGGTTCCAGGACTTCACCGGGGACTATAATGATGATCAGAAGGCCATGATCAAGAAGACCAAGGGCAACGCCAACGTCATGTCGCCGACCTGGTACTCTCTGCAGGAGGATGGTACGCTCAGCAGTCGCGCCAACAAGAAATGGGTGAAGTGGGCGCATAAATACGATATGCAGGTCTGGGCGCTGGTAGACAATGCCTTCGACGATGCTTTGACACTGGAAGTCCTCTCGGATGAGGCCAAGCGGGAGACGTTGATCAACCAGCTGCTGGAGCAGTGTCAGAAGCTGGGCCTGGACGGGATCAACCTGGATTTCGAAGGCCTGAGTGAAGAAACCGCCCCCTATTTCATCGAATTCGTGCGTGAAGCGGGTGCCGTGCTGCGTCCGGACGGTTATATCCTGAGTGTGGATGTGTCCGTGCCCATGCGCTGGTCCTCCTATTATCGTAGGGATCTTCTGGCGGCCGCCTGTGATTACTGTATCGTCATGGCCTATGACGAGCACTACAGCGGCAGTGAAGCCGGCAGTGTATCTTCCATGAAATTCATGGAGACCGCGGTCCAGAATATGCTGGCACAGGTGCCGGCGGAGAAGCTGATCTTAGGCATCCCGTTCTACACCCGGGTCTGGACGATCACGGAGAGTGAGACCACCTGCGCCTCATGGACCATGAACGCGGTGTCCAATTATATGGTGGACTGGGAACTGGAGCCGGTCTATGATGAGGAGACCGGGCAGGATCTGATGATCCAGGAAGACGAGGATACCGGTACCGTGTATAAATGCTGGATCGAGAACGCAAAATCGGTCCAGAAACGCCTGGACTGCGCCAGCCAGAACCAGTTGGCAGGTGTCGCGGCCTGGAAGGTCGGCATGGAGGCAGAGGATATCTGGCCGCTGATGCAGGCCTATATGAAGCAGGAAGGAGCCACTGCGGATGATTGAGACAGAAACCAAGATCCGTCAGTATATATTGATCGCCGTGGAGACGGGGCGGGCCCCCTTGTCCGCGGAAGCTTCCCTGGATGAGCTCAGGTCCTTATTGGAGACCGCCGGTGGTGCGGAAGCCGGCCGGATGATCCAGCCCCTGGAAGCACCCTCGGCCCGCAGCTATTTCGGCTCCGGCAAGATCGAGGAACTGAAAGAATTACTGCAGGAGACAAACGCGGACGGCGTGATCGCGGATGATGAACTTTCCCCCGCCCAGCTGCGTAATCTGGGGGATCTTTTAGATACCCAGATCCTGGACCGTACCACCTTGATCCTGGAGATCTTCGCGATGCGGGCCAATACCCGGGAAGGCCAGCTGCAGGTAGAACTGGCAGAATTACGCTATCGTTTAAGCCGCTTGTCCGGCTTTGGTGCCACCATGTCCCGGCAGGGCGGTGGCTCCGGTGTGCACGCCCGTGGCGCCGGTGAGACCAAGCTGGAACTGGACCGTCGGTATATCCGGGGCCGGATCTCGGCATTGCGGCAGGAACTGGACGAGATCGCCGCACAACGGGATATCCGCCGCAGCCGCCGGCAGAAAAATGAGGTCCCCATGGTGGCCCTGGTCGGCTATACCAACGCGGGCAAATCCACCATCTTCAACCGGCTGACCCAGGCGGGGGTGCTGGAGGAGGACAAGCTTTTCGCGACCCTGGATACCACCACCCGCAGGCTGGAACTGTCCAATGGCCGGGAGATCATCCTGGCGGACACCGTCGGCTTCATCCAGAAGCTGCCGCATCATCTGGTGGACGCCTTCCACGCCACGCTGGAGGAGGTCGCCTACGCGGACCTTCTGGTGCATGTGGTCGATAGTTCCGATGCCAAGGCATCCCTCAATATGAAGATCACCATGGACGCCATGCAGTCCTTGGGCGCGGGTGACAAACCGATCATCACGGTATTCAATAAGAACGACCTGCCTCAGCCCACCGAGATCGAGGGACCTTCCTATTTGTCCGAACGGATCCTGCATATCTGCGCCTATGAGGAAGCTGGGCAGGCGGAAGTCCTGAAGGCGATCGAGGAGGTGCTGGACCAGCAGATGCATCCCACGGAGCTTTTGCTTCCCTATGAAAAGGGCGGTATTCTGAATCTTCTGCACGAAAACGGTTCGGTGATGGAAGAGGAATACCGGGACAACGGGATCTATGTCAAAGTACAGTTGAAGAACACGGATTTAGGCCGGTATCAGGCCTATATTCTGAAATAGGAGATGAGACCAATCGATACACGATGGATCCGGGAGGACGAACCCCTGCAGCAGGCGGCCGATGCCCTTGTGGCAGGACAGGTCGTCGCCTTCCCGACAGAGACGGTCTACGGATTGGGGGCGGATGCCCTGAATGAGGACGCGGTCCGGGCCATTTACACGGCCAAGGGACGCCCCTCTGATAATCCGTTGATCGTTCATATATACCCGGGCTTCGATCTGAAGCGGGTAGTGGCGGAGATCCCACCACAGGCCAAGGACCTGATGGATGCCTTCTGGCCGGGCCCGCTGACCTTGATTTTCCCGAAAAACCCGAGCGTGCCCTATGCGACGACCGGCGGCCTGGAGACCGTGGGCATCCGCATGCCCTCCCATCCCAGAGCCATGGAACTTCTGCGCCTGGCGGACATTCCGGTGGCGGCGCCCAGTGCAAACCGTTCCGGCCGGCCCAGTCCTACCACGGCAGCCCATGTCTGGGAGGATATGCAGGGCAGGATCGCGGCCATCGTGGATGGCGGCCCCTGTTCCGTAGGTCTGGAGTCCACGATCGTGGATCTGACGGGCTCCGTACCCCTTTTGCTGAGACCCGGCGGGATCACTCTGGAGATGCTTGAGGCAGTGGTCGGCACCGTTGAGGTGGAGCCTTCTGTGGCCAAGGGCCTTGCCATTGCGGAGGATGAGCACCCGAAGGCCCCGGGCATGAAATACCGCCACTACGCACCGAAAGGCGCTATGGTCCTTTTGCGCGGTACAGACCGGGCCAAGACGGCCTATGTATCAGCCCACCTTGGGGATGTGGCCGGCAAAACAGGGATCCTGGGCAGTCATGAATGGATCCTTGCATTACAGCAGAGCATGGACCTGTCCGGCTTCGATCTTGAGGATCTGGGCAGCCGCACGGAGCCGGAGATCATGTCCCGCCGCCTGTTCGATGCACTGCGTCGGTTTGATACCAGCGGATGTACCCATATTTTTGGAGAAGCTTTGCAGGAAGACGGCCTGTACATGGCGATGATGAACCGGATGCGCCGGGCGGCCGCAGGCACGATCATAGATGTTAATGAAACACCGGAGGACTGAAAAGAACAAATGGAAGAAAACCTGACCGCGCGTATCGAGATGTGCTACCGCATCTGCGATGCAATGAACCAGGCCGGCATGGCCAAAGGCACGATGCTGCCGCTCAGAGAACTGCTGCGTACGGAATTCGTGAAATTCATGGTCTATCTGTCGGTCGCAGACGGGGCTCCGTCACCGGAAGAGCTGGATTTTATCGAGAAAACGACGGATATGAAGATGACCATGAGCCAGCTGGACCAGTTCAAGCGGGCGCAGCGGATCGATTCCCAACTGTTTGCCACCGAGGTACCCAAGGCTCTGAAGTACTTTGTGCTGGCAGACGCTGCCCATAAACTGCCCAAATCCCCGGTGCAGGGCACAGTCTCCGACTATCTGCTGGTCACCTATCAGGAGATGGGCCAGGCCTTCATCGCCTGCAACGATGTAACCACCGATCATGAGGTCAAACTGCTGACCGACTTCCTCCTGATGGTGGAGAAGTTCATGAAGGAGTACGGGATCTATCCGGTACATGCCACCAAAAAAATGAAGACGCAAAAGGCGGAGGAGCCCAAGGAAAAGCCCCGCGTCGAGGATCTTCTGGTGGAGCTCAACAGCATGGTCGGTCTGGACGGCGTCAAGCGGGAGGTCAACAGCCTGGTCAACCTGCTGCAGGTCCAGAGACTGCGGGAAAAGCATGGTCTGAAGAATTCTGTGATGTCCCGGCATCTGGTCTTCTCCGGAAACCCCGGTACCGGCAAAACGACGGTGGCCCGGATCATCGCGAAGATCTACAATGCCCTGGGCATTCTGGAGAGCGGCCAGCTGATCGAGGTGGACCGCGCTGGTCTGGTCAGCGGCTACATCGGCCAGACGGCGACCAAGACGACGGCAGTGATCGAAAGCGCCCTGGGCGGGATCCTGTTCATCGATGAGGCCTATTCCCTGACTGTAGGTAAGGGAGAAGGGGACTTTGGCCAGGAGGCCATCGATACCCTGCTGAAGGCCATGGAGGACCATAGAGACGACCTGATCGTCATCGTGGCCGGCTATTCGGATCTGATGCAGGAGTTCCTGGCATCGAACCCAGGTCTGAAATCCCGCTTCAACACCTTCATCGAGTTCAAGAATTATACGCCGGAGGAACTGATGCGGATCCTGGTTCAGATGTGTGCCCAGCAGGATTACAAGCTTTCCGATGAGGCGAAATCCTTTGCCAAGGCCTATTTCGAGATCCAGTCCCAGCAGGAGAATTTCGCGAATGCCCGTGAGGTCCGCAATTTCCTGGAGCACGCCATCTCCCGGCAGGCGACCCGCCTGGTCCTGAACAAGATCACGGACAAGGAAGGCCTGTCCCTGCTGACGTTGGAAGATGTCAAGGAGCAATAAACAAGCACAAAAAAAGACCCGTCTGGAGCTTAACATCTGTTAAGCCGCAGAGCGGGTCTTATTTATATCAATGGACAGGATCCTGCAAATGGGAAAGCCGCAGATCCGCACCTACAAAGTGGAGCATGCGGTAGGAACCCAAAAGGCGGGAAACCATGCGGTCCGTATATAACTTGCTGATGGCGGAAAGCTCCAGATTGGTGGTGAGAATGGTGGAACGGCCATTCTGGATCCTGAGGTCGATCAAATGCAGCAGATCAGCCGCGGAGGCCTTGTTGGGCGCCTCGGTGCCCAGATCATCGATGATGAGCAGATCACAGTCCTGCATGAACTGGATGTTGTCAGCAGAAGGATCACTCTCACGGTAGTGGAAGCGCCGGTCACTGAGCTGGGCGACCAGATCATAAGCGGAGAGGTAGAGGACCGTATAGCCCTTGTCCAGGATCTCCTTGGCGATGCAGCCGGCGAGGAAGGTCTTGCCGGTGCCGGTGGAACCGGTCAGAAGATAGTTGAGCGGCCCATTTGCGGGGAAGCTTCTGATGTCCTGCCGGACCGCGGAAAGGATGGTCTGCATCTGCGCGCGGGCGGAGCAGGGCTCATGCTCCCGCTGCACGGGGGAGAAGCGTTCCAGATCAAAATGATCGAAATTGTTCTGCTGGAGCAGATGTTTCAGATGGGACCGTTCATAGGCGGAATCGATGAGCTGCTGCTCGAAACAACGGCAGCGTTTACCATCGACGAAACCGGTATCCTGGCAGTAGGGGCATTCATAGACCGGCTGGAGGTCCTCTTCCGTGTAGCCGGCAAGCCGCAGCAGGAAGGAGCGACGGGCCTTTAAATCCTCGACCTCGGACCGGACCTTTTTTAATAACTGGACCGGGTCCTCATGGGAAGTGAGGTAGGCCTGCATGGACCGGATCCCGAAGGATTCGATCTGCTGGTCGATCCGGCTGATCTCCGGCACTTTGGAATAGACTTCCTGTATACGCAGGTCCCGCTGCTGTAAAGCACGGGACCTTTTTTCTTCGTATTTTTGAAGGATGTTTCTGTAATCCTGTTCCGAAAGGGACATGATCCTTATTTCCTTTCTGAATAAAGCTGCTCTTGCGCTCTGCGCTCCAACGCGGCGTAATCCCAATCCTTATGGACGGAGAAACCGGAAGCATCGGAACCGGCAGCGGTCTTACGACGCTCCATGGGCACGCCCTGGCTGCGAAGGAAGCTCTCATCCGCCTTTTCCACGCCTTCCATGGTATGGATCTGCATCAGATTCCAGTTTTCCAGGATGGAATCGGCGTAGGCGAAGCTGGGCTGGCCTGTGCGGTTGTAGGCACGGGTGCAGGCTTCCACGATCAGTTCCTCGGGCATATGGTATTCGTCCATCCAACGGCAGATATATTCCAGTTCCTGGTCCGAAGGACGGGGTGCGCGGATGTGCAAAGCGTTCAGAATGGGACGATAGGAGGCAAAGCGTGTAACATAGGCTTTGGCCTTTTCCAGGGAATTGATGCCCTGATCCGACCAGTCCAGAGCCACCTTTTCCATATAGCGCAGGGTACGGCCGCCATGGGTGAGACAGTAATCGATGAGATATTCGATCACATCGACGGGCAGACGGTAGTAATCGTAGAAACTATAGAGGAGCGACAGGTTCGGCGGGCTTAAGGGAGCGCCCAGAGAAGTGCTGGCCTTGGCAAACAGCCCCGCAATCTTCGGATTGGTCTGATACAGCGCCAGTTCCTCGGGTGTGTAGGTGGGCTTATGTTCCACACGTACGACCTTGGAAACGACAGGACGCTGTTCTTCCTCTTCCTTCTGCTGCTTCATTTTGTCGCGGACGGGCGGAGGTGTGGGCAGCGCGCCGCCATCCTCAAAACGGATGGACAGGGCACCGTTCATGTCCTCCATATGGACCAGCCCCAGATCCTGCCAATAATGGAGTGCTTCGATCACATCGGACTCGAGCAGGTGCAGTGCCTGGGCAATAGATTGTGTAGACAATCCGGAAACACGGTTGCAGTAATGCTGGTAGGCATACAGGAACACCTTGACATAGGTGCCGTTGGCCCGTGGCATGTGCTGCAATATGAATTCATCGGACAAAAGAATGAATCCGGGATGGGGATCGCTCGAATACAGAATATCCGGCATGGAAATATAACCTCTTTCGTATAGCAATAAGGTCTTCTATCAGTTTTTTCTCTCTTTATATATGGGTACCAGATGATAAAAACCACCTGTATCTTTCACTAGTTTGCGCTTCATAGTATACTACTTTCCCCATAGTTTGAAAAGGGGGTCACATATCACAGAAGATAAGACAGGACTTATCCACAATGAGGGGATAAGTCCTGAAGTTAGGTTTCGCAAATGCGGTAAAACCCGCGTAAATGCGTACTTTGTTAAAGAAAAGATTTACACAGAGAGGGGGAAAGTTATGCACCGGGAAAGGTTCGGACAGACCTCCGAAAACCGGTGGATTCTGTGGATTAGTTCTTCTGAAGTATGGAATCCGCAATAGTTGAGATGGTTCCCGCTCCCATAGTTATCAACAAGTCACCGGGTGATACATTTTTCAATAAAAATTTTTCGATTTCTTCGAAGGTGGGGAAGTAGTGACAGTCACAGCCCAGTTCTGTCAGCCCGCGGGCGATATCCAGAGAATGGATGTCATGGGTATCCTTCTCACGTGCCGCATAGATGTCCGCAAGTACCACATGATCCGCCAGAGACAGTGCCTTGACGAAGTCCGGCAGGAAAGCTTTTGTCCGGGAGTACAGGTGGGGCTGGAAGGCAACGTACAGTTCCTTGTGTTCCACTTCCTTGGCAGCCAGAAGGGTCGCCTTGATCTCGGAGGGATGGTGCGCATAATCATCGATCATCGTCACACCGTTCCAGGTGCCTTTATACTCGAAACGCTTCTTGGTGGTCTTGTAGGAGGCCAGACCCTTCTGCACATGTTCGAAGCTGATGCCCTGACTGAGGGCTGCCGCGGCGGCGCACATGGCGTCGTAGATGTAGTGCATACCGGGTACATATACGTCCAGGGTACCCAGGTTGGTACCACGGAAGATCAGGTCGAAGGAGGAGCCTAGTCCATGCTCATGATGGATGACATTGGCGCAGGTGTAATCCGCTTCAGGATCGTCCAAAGAGACAGTGTACAGAGTGCCTTCATAATCAGAGAAGAGCAGTGCGTTCTCGATGCCGGTGATCAGGACACCGGCCGGACGCATGATCTCGGAGAACTTATGGAAAGATTTTTTGATATTCTCCAGCGTGCCGAAGTAGTCCAGATGCTCCGCCTCGATGTTGGTGATGATATTGACCTTGCCGCGGAATTCCAGGAAACTGTCGGAATACTCGCAGGCTTCGTAGATGATGTAGGGCGAATGGCCGATATGGAAATTGGTGCCGAAATTGCGCAGGATCCCGCCGATGGTGACCGTGGGATCGGCCTCTGCCTCCATAAAGATGTAGGAGAGCATGCTGGAGGTACTGGTCTTGCCATGGGTGCCCGCGATACCGATCGGGATCTCATAGTTGTCGATCATCTCGCCCAGCAGGACGGAGCGCTCGATGACACGGGTCTGCTCGGGACAGCGTGCTTCCAGAGCACGGGCCGCGATCAGTTCCGGGTTGTCCTCGTGGACGGCCGCGGTGTAGACGATCAGTTCCATATCCGGCTTGATGTTTTCAGCTACCTGTCCGATCGCCACAGGGATCCCCGCAGCTTCCAGATGTCTTGAAGTCTCGCTTTCGCGCAGATCGGAGCCGGTGACGGTCCAACCCTGTTCGTGCAGGATCTGAGCCAGAGAGCTCATACTGATACCGCAGATCCCGATAAAGTGGATCTTATTCATGGAGAATCAGGCCTTCTTTCTGTGATCGGCTTTGGCACGGCCTTGCTGATCAAGGATCATTTTACGCATGCGGATGTTCTTGGGGGTCACTTCGACCAGTTCATCATCCGCGATGAAATCCAGACATTGTTCCAGAGTCAGTTCCCGCGGGGGGACAAGGCGCAGGGCTTCGTCCGCGGCGGCGGAACGGGTATTGGTCGCATGCTTGCGCTTGCAGACGTTGACGACAATGTCCTCCATACGGGAGCTTTCGCCGACGATCATGCCTTCGTATACCGGGACGCCGGCGCCGATGAACATGGTGCCGCGGTCCTGAGCATTGAACAATCCATAGGTGACAGACTCACCAGTTTCGTGGGCGATCAGAGATCCGCGGGTGCGGGAAGTGATCTCGCCACGGTAGGGGCGGAAGCTGTCGAAGACATGGTTGATGATCGCGGTACCCTTGGTCTCGGTCATGAGCTGGGACCGATAACCGATCAGTCCGCGGGCCGGGATCAGGAACTCGACACGGGTATAACCGCCCTGTGTAGGTGTCATGTTGAGCAGTTCCGCGTGACGGATGCCGGCACCTTCCATCAGGACACCGGTGAACTCGTCCGGCAGATCCACGGTCAGGTTCTCGAAGGGTTCATATAATTGGCCGTCCACCATCTTGGTGATGACGCGCGGCTTGGAAACTGCAAATTCATAGCCCTGTCTGCGCATGTTCTCGATGAGGACGGACAGGTGCAGTTCACCACGGCCGGAAACGACGAAGGAGTCCGGCGTATCCGTTTCTTCCACGCGCAGCGAGATGTTGGACTCCAGCTCACGGAAGAGACGGTCCCGCAGATGGCGGGAGGTGACATATTCACCCTCGCGTCCGGCGAAGGGGCTCTTGTTGACGGTGAAGGTCATGGAAAGGACCGGCTCATCGATGGCAACGAAGGGCAGCGGTTCCACATTTGTGGGGCAGCAGATCGTTTCACCGATATTGATGTCCTTGATACCAGAGACCGCGACGATCTCACCCGCTTCTGCCTCTTCACAGGGGAGGCGGTGCAGATCCTCGAAGGTATAGATGTTGCTCAGTTTGATGGTGGTGACAGTTCCGTTCTTCCGACAGATGACGGCATTGTCACCAACATGGACGCGGCCACGGTCGATACGTCCGACCGCGATCCGGCCGGTGTATTCGTCATAATCGATATTGGAGACCAGAAGCTGCAGGTCACCCTCGGTATCACCCGTTGGGGCGGGAATGGTGGAAATGATGGTATCGAGCAGAGGCTTGATATCGGTGCCTACGGTGCCGGAATCCAGAGAAGCCCAGCCATCACGGGCGGAGGTGAAGACCACGGGAGAGTCCAGCTGTTCATCAGACGCGCCAAGGTCCAGCAACAGTTCCAGGACCTCCTCTACGACCTCATCCGGACGGGCCATGGGACGGTCCACCTTGTTGATGACGATGATCGGGACCAGCTTCAGGTCCAGCGCCTTCTTCAGAACGAAACGGGTCTGGGGCATGCAGCCTTCGTATGCATCGACCAGCAGCAGTACGCCGTTGGCCATTTTCAAGCTGCGTTCCACTTCGCCGCCGAAATCCGCGTGGCCGGGGGTATCGATGATATTGATCTTGGTGTCCCCATAGCGGATCGATGTATTCTTCGCCAGGATCGTGATGCCCCGTTCCCGCTCCAGATCGTTGGAATCCATGACCTGGGTCCCGACATCCTGGTTCTCACGGAAAATGCCGCTCTGGGTGAGCATGGCATCGACAAGAGTGGTCTTGCCGTGATCGACATGGGCGATGATCGCAATATTTCTGATGTTTTCTTGTTTCATAAAATCTCCTGATATATTCTCAACAAAAAGTCCAAACTATATTCTACCATGAATAAGGTAGAAATTCAATGTAAAACGTGTACAAACATAGCTGGAATGTGCTATACTATATAGCATCAGAATACAAAAGGAGCAGGTTTCATGTGGGTCATTGGGATCGCGGGTGGTTCCGGCAGCGGAAAATCCACCATGGCGGAAGCATTACAGGAGCGGCTTGCAAAATACGGTACGGTGCGGCTGCTGCACGCGGATCACTGGTTCATCCGTCCTTTGCCGCAGATGCAAAGTCCGGTCACGGGCCAGTGGATGGATGACTATAACTGTCCGGAGTCCATCGATTATCCGGCGGTGATCGAGGCCGTCAAAAACGAGCAGGAGGCCGACATCCTGATCCTGGAGGGCAACGGCATCCTGTACCCCAAAGAACTGCGGGAACTTCTGGATCTTTCCATCTTCCTGGAGCTGCCCATCGAGGAGCGCATGTACCGGCGGATCGCCCGCAACATCAAGGCCGGCCGTGGTACGATGGAGGAGATCGCATCTTTCTATCTGGAAAGCGCCCGCTTCAGCGAGGCCAAATGGCTGCTGCCCACGGTGCGCTACGCGGATCTGCGTCTGGGTGGTGACAACTGGCAGGGCAAGGGCCTGGACGTGGTCGAAGCCTTCATTGCCAGGCAGCTGGAGGCGTGATGGACCTGTACGAAACACTTCAGGCATATCAGCCTTATAATGAACAGGAGGAGCGGGACCGGGATCTGCTTTTGCACATGCTGGGTTCCGGGGTGGATCTTTGGACCCGGGACAATGCCCAGGCCCACCTGACCGCATCCGCCTGGGTCACGAATCCGGCCAGGGATCAGATCCTGATGGCCTATCATAATATCTACCATTCCTGGTCCTGGCTGGGCGGCCATGCAGACGGAGAGCGGGATCTGGCCGCGGTGGCTCTGCGGGAAGTGCAGGAGGAAAGCGGGCTGACCCGCCTGCGGCTGGTCATGCCGGAGCCCTTTTCTCTGGAGATCCTCACGGTGGACGGCCATGAAAAACGCAGCAGCTATGTTTCCTCCCATCTGCACTTGAACCTGACCTACCTCATAGAGGCGGACCCGGAGGAGCCGGTCCGTAGCAAACCGGATGAAAACAGTGCGGTCGGCTGGTTCAGTCTGGAGGAAGCGGTGGCACGGTCTACGGAACCCTGGTTTCAGGAAAGGATCTATAAAAAACTCAACGAAAAACTGAAGGGAGTCTCATCATGGAAGCGATCATCAAAGCCCTGAATCTGGCTCTGGTCGACGTCGTGGAGATCGCGACGATGGCCATGGAGTTTGCGGGTATCGTCGTGTTGGTCGTATCGGCGGTCAAAGCCTTTTATCACTGGATCCGCAAGAGTGAAAACAATATCCGTCTGGATCTGGGACAGGGCATCGCTCTGGCGCTGGAATTCAAGATGGGCGGCGAGGTCCTGCGTACGGTCGTCGTCCGCGAATGGGCTGAACTGGGCATCTTAGGTGCCATCATCCTGCTGCGCGGCGTCCTTACCTTCCTGATCCACTGGGAGATCCGGAACGAAAAGAAGGAAGAGGAAGAAAAGCGTGGAAAAATCGCTGAGGAATCTTCCGGAAAATGAACGGGTAAAGTTTGAAAAGACTGTATGATTTTATTGTCATACGGTCTTTTTTTGAGTATAATCGGGCCAAAGAGATCCTGCGAAAGAAGGACAGTTATGAAAAAAGCAGAAATGACAGGATATATGCCGGTGCGGTTATATACCGGCGCGGGCTGTGTCATGCAGCAGGCGGAAGAACTGCGCAAGCTGGGGACCAAGCCCCTGCTGGTCACCGGCAGACATTCGGCAAAGGTCTCCGGTGCGTTGGATGACGTTTTGCGGGCGGTGGACGGCCCCTATGCCTTGTTCGATGCGATCGGGCAGAACCCATTGCTTACGGACTGCATGCGGGCGGCGGAACTGGCCATCCAGACCCAGTGTGATTATGTGATCGGTATCGGCGGTGGGTCCCCGTTGGATGCTGCCAAGTGTATCGCCGTGCTGACGGCCAATCCCGGCATGACCCAGGATGTACTGTACAGCCTGCAATGGCCCAAGGACCCCCTGCCCATTGCAGTCGTCGGCACCACCGCCGGCACAGGCAGTGAGGTGACCAAGGTCGCGGTGATCACTGTACCTGGCGGACGCAAGAAGAGCTTCCATCATGAGGCCATCTTCCCCAGGGTCGCTCTGGGAGATCCGAGGTATACCTGTTCCATGAGCAGTACCAGCACCGCGTCCACCGCCATCGATGCACTGGCCCACGCGACGGAAAGCTTCTTCAGCCGCAAGGCCAACGAACTGTCGCAGAACTATGCCCTCAGAGCGGTAACGCTGCTGATGCCGGAGCTGAAGAAGATCCTGCAGCAGGAGGAACTGACATTTGATGACCGGGAGATCCTCTACAATGCTTCGATCTATGGAGGACTTGCCATCAATAGCACGGGGACCTGCCTGCCCCATGCCATGGGCTATCTTTTGACAGAGCAGCACGGGCTGCCCCATGGGTATGCCTGCGCCATGTTCCTGCCGGAGTTTCTGAAGATCAACGAGCAGGAACAGCCGGAACTGACGCGTAAGTATTTTACAGAGACCGGCTGCAGCTATGGGGACTGGCTGGACATCGTCACCGGCCTGCTTCAGGAGATCCACGTGGAGATCCCGGAGGAGGAGATCATAAGAGAGCACAGCCGGTGGATCGGCAATGGCAGTATCCAGAAGGGTTGGGGTGAGATCACCCCGGAGGCATGCGATGAGATCCTGCGCAGGATCTCTCAAGAATAAAGGAGAAAAACCATGATCAGAAGAAAAGAAGAGTGTAAGGTGGAGTATCGCGAGCATATGCGCGATGGAGACGGAACTGCCAAGTTGACCGCTTTTATCAGCGGCCCTGAGGAGCTCAATGGCAAGGGTCGGCTTTTCAGCCGCATCACCCTGGAGCCGGGCTGCAGCATCGGCTATCATGTGCATGATACGGACGCGGAATTGTTTTACATCCTGACCGGCACCGGCACCTACTCGGACAACGGGACCCTGGTCACGGTCCATCCGGGCGATGTGACGATCTGTGAGACCGGCCATGGCCACAGCATCGCTAATGCGGGAGAAGAAACACTGGAACTGATCGCTGTCATCGTGTACGCCTGAGCAACGAACGGCGATCAATGGAAAGGAGCACAGCTATGTTTGCACCGGCACGTATTGAAGAATGGAAAGATCTGAAATTCGGTATGTTCATCCACTGGGGCCTGTACGCGCTGCTGGGCCGTGGCGAGTGGGTCATGTACAATGAGGCGATCCCGGTCGAGGAATACCGGACCCTGAAGGACCGTTTCACGGCTGAAAAGTTCGATGCAGCGGCCTGGGCACAGACGGCAAAGGCCGCCGGCATGAAGTACATGGTCTTTACGACCCGCCATCATGACGGCTTCTCCTTGTGGGACAGCGCGGGCAGCATCGACAATTTCACTTCAATGAATTCCGCGGCCAAAAAGGATTTTGTGCGCGAGTATGTGGAAGCCTGCCGCGCCGCAGGCCTGAAGGTCGGCTTCTATTACTCTCCACTGGATTGGCGCTGCCCGGGATTCTTCTTCCCGCAGATGTACAAGAAGAGCGCCATGGAATTACGCCAGCAGACCCACGACCAGATCCGGGAACTGATGACGGATTATGGCAAGATCGATATCCTGTGGTTCGACGGTGGTGAGGACGGCTGGCTTGCCTGGGGCCGCAATTTCAATAAGGTGGATGTGCCGAGAGTACCCAGGGAGACGCCTCTGTACCCCGGTTTCTGGGGCGGAGAAGAGCTCAATGAAATGATCCGGACCCTCCAACCCGGCATCGTGGTCAATAACCGCTGCGGTCAGCCGATCTACGGGGATTTCAAGACGCCGGAGGAGACCATCGGCAATTTCGACACCGACTATCCCTGGGAAAGCTGCATGACCATCAATGGCATCTGGGGCTGGGTCCCGGACAAGAAGCCCCATTCCCTGCGCTGGGTCATCCGGTCTCTGGTACAGGCGGTGACGGGCGATGGCAACCTGCTGTTGAACGTGGGCCCGAAGGCCGATGGTTCCATCGAACCCCTGCAGGTGGAGCGCCTGAAGGAAACCGGCGCCTGGCTGGAAAAATACGGAGAAGCCATCTACGGCACCCGGGGCGGCCCCTTCCGCAACTCCGCAAAGGGTGGCATGACCTGGAAGGACAATACTCTGTACGTGCATGTATGGGAGTGGGATGAGAACGAGATCACCCTGCCGAAACTGGGCGGCGAGATCGTTTCTGTGCAGGGCCTGACCACCGATAAAGTAAACTATTCCATCAATGATGGATTCCTTACCTTCAGCGTCAGTCCGGAGGACCGCAACGCTCCGGATACGATCCTGAAGATCGAACTGGATGGTCCCATCGCACCCTGGGCGAAGCAGAGCGGAGCCTGGCATGTCTGAGCAGGTCCGGGACCGCAGGCAGCTGATCGATCTCTACCATACATGCTTTCCCGACAACGTGCGGGAGGAGGCAGTGGTGGAACAGATCCTGCTTGCGGAGGAGGATCCGGCCTTCGGTGTATATGCGGAAGGCAGTCTCGTGGCGGCCTGCCTGGTGCACGGCCGTGCGGTGACCCTGCTGGCGGTACTGCCCGCGTATCAAGGCCAGGGCCTGGGTTCCGCCTTGCTGCAAGAAGCAGAGGACAGGATCCGCCAGGAGGGCCATCAGAAGCTGACCGTGGGCGTGGGTACGGATGACAAGTACCTGATGCCCGGCGTCCCCATGAACAAAGGTGCGGACCGGTTCTTCCGCAAGCGCGGATATGTCCATAATTGGGGCGATACAGGATGCTTTGATATGAGCATGGATCTGACCCAGGCTAAGGAGCAGCCGGTGCATGTGGGAGATACGGTCTCTGGGATCACCTATCGGATGGCACAGGTGGAGGACCTGCCGGAGATCGAGTCCTGTGTACGGGCAGCCCATGAGGGATTCGTCCAGTATTATCTGGAACCTGCGCATTATGCAGCAGGCACCGTAAGCCCGGTACTGGTCGCGGTCCGGGATGGTCAGGTCCTTGGCGCATTGATCGTCAGTCTGGAAGTGGAAGGAGAGGGCCTGGGCAGCGTGGGCTGTACAGCGACCCGGCCGGAGGCCCAAGGACAAGGGATCGCTACCCGCATGGTGCAGGCAGGCACCCAGTACCTTAAGGACCAGGGCATGAAAAAAGCATTCCTGGGCTACACCTATACAGACATCCTGCGCATGTACGGACGCGCCGGATATACGGTATGCCAGGAATACTTCATGGCGGAAAAAAGGTTTTAGAAAGAAACAAGAATGCCTCTGAGCCAATACGGTTCAGAGGCATTTTTGTATCCGTAGATCATTGCTTTTCCAGAGGTTCGATCGTAAGGGTGTGCACGACCGGGTCCGTCCCATGGATCGGGATCTCCAGCATGCCGGGATACCGTTCGTTTACGGGAACAGGCGTACCGTCCAAAAGGACCTGGTAAGAGGCGGTATCTTTCATGACCACAAGAAGTGCGGAGGTATCATGGGCACCCGTATTCTTGCGGTAGGTAAGCTCCAGCTGGGTATGATCCTCATTCCACTGGGTGGACAGGATCCGGGTATCGA
>CADBPG010000146.1 GCA_902796435.1 uncultured Eubacteriales bacterium
AAGCATGCGACGGAGATAGTTGGTCTGCCTTGCATCCAGCAAGTATTTCATCTCATATCGCTGCATAACAGCGATTGCCATTGTGTTTGCCTCCTGTCTTTTGATGATCCAAGGATACCCGAGAATGATTGAAGGATTATTGAAGATTTTTAATTTTTCTAAATTTTTCAAAAAAATAAGCGACAGGAATGATTCCTATCGCTGATAGCTTTTCGTGTTCGAATCATGATTAAAGGAGGCTCTGCTGCTCATAGGCCCGGAAGGTGGTGACCGGGTCCGGGATCTTATCCAATAAATGTATGAATGAAGTCCCCCCATGCAGCCAGCTGATCGCTTCTTCCTCAGAAAGGATCAAAGGCATGCGGTCGTGGATCTTGCGCATAGAATCGTTCGCGGCCGTGGTCACGATGATAAAATGCGGTCCGTCCTCCTCCGTCCGGTAGAATCCTGCCATGAGGATCGTACCGTTGTGTTCAGCCGTGCAGGTCACCTTTTCCTTGGCCGGGTCCCATTCATAGAAGCCCGCCGCAGGCAGAAGGCAGCGGCGCTGCTGGATATGCGTGGCAAAGGTGGGCCGCTCCAAAACCGTCTCCGCCCTGGCATTGATCAGAAGCCGGCCCCGGCCGGTAAAGCCCCAGCGCATCTGCCTGGGCCCTTCCGCCGTCAGTGTCATGGCCATCTGGCCCGGATTGATATCCCCGAAACGTTCGATCAACTGCCCCTGATCCATAAGTTTCATCAGGCGCTCGATGTCCCGCTCGGTCTCGTCATCTACATAATATCTGCCGCACATGGTCGATCACCGCAAGATCCTTTCCGGCTTGAAGCCCAGATAATCCCCCGAAACCAGATGATACTCGATCCCGTTCACCTCGCCAAGATAACTGTCACCGAAGCGTGCCCTGCCATGACAGTGGGCATATACCACATGCTCCGCCCCGTATTCCTCTGCCATTTCCGTAAAGGGCGAACTGAATTCACCGATGGAGGTAGGTGGATAATGCAGGAACATGATATATTTGGAATACCCCGCGTTTCTGGCCGCTTCAAAGGAGACCCTGAGGCGTTCCACCTCCCGTTCCCGGATCTTTAAGAAATGCTCGATCGTATCCTTGCCCTCGTAGCAGTACCCTTTCGTACCGACCAGCGCGTAGTCATTATAGGTGTAGAAATTGTTCTGGAGGAAGTACAGGCGGCCCTGGAACAGGTCATTGAGCTTGTCCGTCTTCTTCGCGTCCCAGAACATATCATGGTTGCCCCGCAGAAGGATCTTGCGGCCAGGAAGCGAGGCAATGAAGTGCAGGTCTGTCTCACACTGGGCTAGATTATGCCCCCAGGAATGATCTCCCGCAAGGACCAGCGTATCATCCGCCGTCAAGCGGCTGCAGTATTTATCGATCTTCTGCACATAATGGTGCCATAGATCCCCAAAGGCTTCCATGGACTTATCGACCTGAAACGACAGGTGCAGGTCACCCAGCGCGTACAGTGCCATACCCTTCCTCCTTTCCGCGTTTTACCGGAATTATACCATATCCCATACACTATTCCCAGTACTTTTTTCTATTGACAGAGCCGCGTTGGATGCGTATAATATGGATAATTCGATGAAGAGACGAGTACGTCAACATCCGGAATCTCCAGAGAGGGGCTTACCTGCTGCAATAGTCCCGGTTCCCGTTGGCCGAAGACCACCTCCAAGAGACCCTAATCCGGTCCGGTGATTCCGTTATCATCACAATCAAGCGGTCTGCTGTTTATACAGCGGGCAATAAGGGTGGAACCACGCATACAGCGCCCCTTACATTATTCAGGTAATGTAAGGGGCTTTCCTTATGTTACTGCTAAAAGAAAGGACATCACTATGGACAAAGAACAGTATCTGCAGGTGTACCGCCATTCTCTGGCACACATCCTGGCCAAATCCATCATCGAGATCTTTGGCAAAGAGAACGTACAGTACGCGATCGGTCCGCAGATCGCCGACGGTTTCTACTACGACTTCATGCTGCCGCGTACCCTGAGCGCCGATGATTTCAAGACCATCGAAGACAAGATGCGCGAGATCCTGAAGCGCCGCGAAGCCTGGACCCGCAAGGAGATCTCCCGTGAAGAAGCTCTGGAACTTTTCAAGGACCAGAAGTACAAGACCGAGCTCATCCAGGACCTGCCCGAGGATGAAGTCATCTCCATCTACTGGACGGGCGATGATTTCGTCGACCTCTGTGCCGGTCCCCACATCGACAATTCCCAGGAACTGATGAACGCCGCCTTCCAGATCAAGTCGGTCTCTGGTTCCTACTGGCGCGGTGATGAGCATCGCGACCAGCTGCAGCGTGTATATGTCTACGCTTTCCCGGACAAGCAGCAGCTGAAAGAGCACCTGGCCTTCGTCCGCGAAGCCATGGAACGCGACCACAAGAAGCTCGGTCCTCAGTTGGACATCTTCATGATGGACGAGACCGCTCCGGGTATGCCCTACTGGCTGCCGCGCGGATTCAAGCTTTTCAACGCCCTGCTTTCCTATTGGCGTGAAGTCCATGAGGTACATGGCTACAACGAGATCGCCGCTCCGCAGATCCAGAAAAAGGAACTGTGGGAGACCTCCGGTCACTGGGCACATTACATCGATGGCATGTTCATCATCCCGGAAATGGATGAGGACCGCCGTTTCGTCCAGCTGGATGATCCGGATACCACCGGCATCTACGCGGCCAAGCCCATGAACTGCCCGAACGCCATCAAGGTCTATGCTTCCCGTCAGCGCAGCTACAAAGACCTGCCCTTCCGCATCAGCCAGACCGACGTCATCCATCGTAAGGAGAAGTCCGGCGAATTGAACGGTCTCTTCCGTGTGCAGATGTTCCGTCAGGACGATGCCCATATCCTTCTGATGGAGGACCAGATCGAGTCCGAGATCGATGATATCATGAACATCACCAACGAGCTGTACGGCACCTTCGGTCTTACCTACCGTGCTGAGCTCTCCACTCGCCCGGATGATTTCATGGGCGATATCGAGGTCTGGAACCAGGCGGAAGCCAGCCTGAAGGCCATCCTCGACAAGAAGTATGGTGAAGGCGGCTACGAGATCAACGAAGGCGACGGCGCTTTCTATGGTCCTAAGATCGACCTGATGATGAAGGATGCCCTGGGCCGCGAGTGGCAGATGGGTACCATCCAGCTCGACTTCCAGCTGCCGCTGAACTTCCAGCTTGAATACGTCGGTTCCGACGGACAGCGCCACCAGCCGGTCATGATCCATCGCGCGATCTTCGGTTCCTTCGAGCGCTTCATCGGTATCCTGATCGAGAACTTCAAGGGCTCCTTCCCCTTCTGGATGAGCCCGGTCCAGGTCGGTATCGTACCCATCCGTCCAGAGCATAATGAATATGCCAAGAAGGTGGCTGACCTCCTGCGCAAGAACCACATCCGTTACGAGGTCGATTATTCCGACAAGAACATGAAGGAAAAAATCAAGGCCTGCAAGACCTTCCGCGATCCATACACCATCGTTGTCGGTGACAAGGAAGCTGCTGAAAACACGGTCGCCATCAACATCCGCGGCAACAAGCAGCTGAAGGACGTGCCTCTGGACAAGTTCATCGAACTGTGCCAGCGCATGAACGATGAGCACAGCCTCGAAGTGATCGATACCCTGGATTGATCTCTACACAACAGCAAAACAGTCCTTAGAAATGAGGACTGTTTTTTTGAATTTCCTATAGCACAAATTTACGAAGGGTGATATAATGTTATTATACTATGGAGTTGAGGCATAATACCATGGATACAAAACATAAACCCGACAAACTGATCTATACCACCTATCTGCAAAAGGAAGAAAACGAACTCTATCCTGAATCACAAGGCATGTTTCTTGCGTATGAGTATCTGCGCGCAGGCGACCGGCGTTCGATCCCGGAAGGCCGCAAGGCCTATCAGGCGGCCTTTGCCTCCCGCTTGTCCCGTGATCCGCTGCAGCTCTCGCGCTTTTCTTTCCTGTACAGCGCCACATTATCTCTGCATTACGCGGTAGAAGGCGGCCTGACAGAGGAACAGGCCTACAGCATCTACCGGCTGTACGTCCGGCAGATGGACGCTGCTTCCTCCATCGAAGAGATCGAATCCCTGCACCAGGCTATGCTCACGGACTTCACCGAGCAGGTCTCCGGCATGGTCAAGACCGGGCAGATCGCCCTGCCCTTGTATGATTCTTCCGAAGAAGAAGCCACAGACGAAGAG
>CADBPG010000147.1 GCA_902796435.1 uncultured Eubacteriales bacterium
GAGGACTGGCTCAAGGACCATCCCTTCGATGCGGGCCAGGGCTGGGCCGGTGAAAAGTGGTACCAGGAAGAAATGCCGCTGGATGAGGAACTGGTGCAGCTTTCCGCAAAGACAAACGATCTGGCGATCATCGTCATCGGCCGTACCGCCGGCGAGGACAAGGACAACTTGGTGGAAGAGGGCAGTTACCTGCTGACACAGCTGGAGCAGGATATGCTGGACGTGGTCTGCCGGAGCTTCGAAAAGACCGTGGTGCTGCTGAACGTGGGCAACATCATGGACATGAGCTGGCTGGACCGGGTGGATCCGACGGCGGTGCTGTATACCTGGCAGGGCGGCCAGGAAGGCGGCCACGCGGTGGCGGACGTGCTGCTGGGCAAGGTGCCCGCGGGCGGCAAGCTGAGTGATACCATCGCCTATGATATCAAAGACTATCCTTCGACACCTTATTATGGGGATCCGGATGAGAACGTCTATACTGAAGACATTTTCGTCGGCTACCGTTATTTTGAGACCTTCGCCAAAGACAAGGTGCGCTTCCCCTTCGGTTTCGGCCTGACCTATACGACGTTTACGGTCAAGGCGCTGGGCATGACGGCGGAAGCGGTCGGGCTTAAAGGACAGATCGAGCTGCGGGTCCAGGTCACCAACACTGGTGACAAGCCCGGTACGGAAGTCATCCAGGCCTACGTGGAGAAGCCGCAGGGCGCACTCAGCCAGCCGGCACGCGTACTGGTCGGCTATGCCAAGACGCCGGTGCTGGATCCGGAAGAGACCTGGAATGGCACGGTCTCCTGCACGTGGTATGATCTGTCTTCTTATGACGATGCCGGCGCGACAGGCTACAAGTCTGCCTACGTGTTGGAAAAGGGCATCTACCGCATCTTCCTGGGCACGGACGTCCGTTCCGCGGAGCCTGTCGGCGCGCTGGAGCTTGCACAGACCGAGGTAGTCGAGCAGCTGACAGAGGCTTTGGCACCGCCGCGTCCAGCCGAGCGTTTCAAGCGCAATGCAGACGGCAGTTTAGGCATGGAGCCGATGCCGGTGCGCACCATCGATCTGGCCGCCCGCCGTGCGGCCAATGCCCCGCAGGAGATCCCCTATACTGGTGATCAAGGCTATAAGCTGGACGACGTCCGTCAGGGCAAGATCTCCCTGGAGACCTTTGTGGCTCAGCTGAGTGATGAAGACATGATCACCATGAGCCGTGGCGAAGGCATGAATTCTCCGAAGGTCACAGCCGGCTCCGGTGGAGCGATCGGCGGCCTGTCTAAGGGCCTGGATCATTACGGAATCCCGATCGCCTGCGTCACGGACGGCCCCAGCGGCATCCGTCTGGACTGCGGCACCATCGCGGTCGCCATGCCCAACGGCACCTGCCTGGCCTGCACCTTCGATGATGCTCTATCTGAGGAACTGTATCAGTGGGAAGGTCTGGAACTGCGCAGAAACCGTGTAGAATCCCTGCTGGGTCCGGGCATGAATATCCATAGAAATCCTTTGAACGGCCGTAACTTTGAGTACTTCTCAGAAGACCCGCTGTTGACCGGCCGCATGGCCGCGGCGCAGCTCAAGGGCATGCACAAATACAACGTGACCGGCACGATCAAACACTTTGCCACGAACAATCAGGAATTCAAACGCCGCATCGTCAATGCGGTGGTTTCGGAACGTGCCCTGCGGGAGATCTATCTGAAGGGCTTCGAGATCGCGGTCAAAGAAGGCGGCGCCTACTGCATCATGAGCACCTACGGCCAGCTGAATGACTGCTACACCTCCTGTAGCTATGATCTTCTGACCACCATCCTGCGTGGCGAGTGGAAGTACGAAGGTCTGGTCATGACAGACTGGTGGGCCGCCGGTGCGGAAGAAGGCGAAGTCGGAAAGCCGCAGAACACCGCGCAGATGATCCGGGCACAGAACGACCTGTTCATGGTCACCGAAAATGCTGAAGCAAATTCCGGCCATGACAATACGGCCGAAGGGCTTGCATCCGGGATCCTGACCCGTGCCGAACTGCAACGCATGGCCATGAACGTCTGCCGTGTATTGCTCCGCATGCCTGTTCTGGACCGGTATCTGGGCATCGAAAATGATCTGGATCGCGAGCTGGAAGAGACCTGGAGCGAGCTGGATCAGGCCATCGCCAACGTGCGTGAGCTGACGCTGGATCCTGCAGGCACCACGACGATCCCCGCTGAGGAGATCGGCCATGGCACAGGCAGTACGACGATCTTCCAGGTGACTACACCGGAACGCGGTGATTATACAATGGTGTTGAAGATGCGCTCGACACTGGATAACCCACTGGCACAGCTGCCGGTCTCGGTCTTCCAGGAGCGCAACCTGATCTACTCCGTAACACTGACCGGGGCGGACAACGATTGGCGTACCTTCGAAATCACGCTTCCGGCGCACATGATGGGCCGCTACTACCTGAAGTTCTTCTTCGGCCTGGGCGGTCTGGAGATCGAACCGGTGCAGATCACCCTGAAGGAAACCAAAGAAGAATTCTTCGCAGAAATGATGAAGAAGTTCTCCGGGGCATGAGCCTGAGATAACTATTCAGACGTATAGAGGCATAAACCTAATGAATCAAGGTTTATGCCTCTTTTTTGTGTTCATATGATACAAAAAAGCCTAATACAAAAGAAGAAGGTAATATCTTGACAAATTGAGATATATCTCATAGAATGAAAATGGCGCAAGGAGAAATCGATTGCATGTTTCAGTTAGAGTTCTATGAATCAGAAGATGGAAAAACTCCTGTTACGGATTTTTTAGATTCTCTAGATCCTAAAATGAACGCAAAGATGGTTGCGTTAATGGAATTGTTAGAAGAAAAAGGAAATGCATTACGCAAACCTTATTCTGGTTCTCTTGGAGATGGTATCTTTGAACTGCGATGTGTCTTTGGAGGGAATATAACAAGAGCTCTCTATTTCTTTTATCATGGCGAAAGAATAATCGTAACAAATGGTTTTATCAAAAAAACCCAGAAGACGCCTTCTAAAGAAATAATGCTGGCGAAAGAACGTCGAGATGACTGGTTCAAGCGGCAGAAATATAACGATTAGTTTAAGAGGTGATGTTGATGACACTAAAAGAGTATAAAGAAAAGAAAATGAAGGATCCTGAGTTTGCACAAGCATATGATGATGTGCAGCCTGAAATGAATGTGATCAGAGCCATGATCGAAGCACGGACATCCCAGAATCTGACGCAGAAGGAACTATCTGAAAGGACCGGTATTGCACAGACAGAGATCAGTAAGCTTGAGAATGGTACGAGAAATCCATCAATAAAACTTTTGCAGCGGCTTGCAGATGGAATGGGCATGGTCCTGAACATTTCATTTACTCCTAAAGAGGATGCTGTCATGTCTAAGAAGCAAGTATGAAATATTGAATATACTGAATACGATTTGAAAGGATGAGTATATGAGTTACATCTCCAAACCCTATATCCTCTTCGGTGGGGATTTCAACCCGGAACAGTGGGACCGGCAGACCCTGGAGAAGGACCTGTTATTGTTAAAGAACGCGGGTGTCAACACATTGACCTTGCCGGTCTTTGCCTGGGCCAAGATGGAGCCTGAGGAAGGCCGGTATGAGTTCGACTGGCTGGACGAGATTCTGGACCGGATCGAGGCCTATGAAATGAAGTATTTCCTGGCGACACCGACCTGTGCCCAACCGGCCTGGATGTCCAAGAAGTATCCGGAAGTGCTGCCGGTGGATATCGCCGGCCGCAAGCGCACCCACGGTATGCGGGTCTTCTTCTGCTACAACAGTCCGAAATACAGGGAGCGGGCAGCGGCCATCGCCACGGTCATGGCGGAGCGTTATAAGTTCCGTAAGGGCTTGTCTGGGTGGCATGTGGCCAATGAGTATGGCACCTATTGCTACTGTGAAAACTGCCAGAAGAGATTCCGCCAGTGGCTGGTGGAACGCTACGGGACCATCAACAGCCTGAATGAGCACTGGCACACCACCTTCTGGGGCCGCCAGGTCTACAGTTTCGATGAGGTCATGCTGCCCACCGAGCTTAATGATGATTATCGCTTCAACCCGACGGTACAGCTGGATTACATGCGCTTCGTCACGGATTCCACCATCGAATGCTATGAGAACGAGGCCAGGATCCTGAAGAAGGCCCGTCCGGACCTGCCGGTCTTCACCAATATCTCCGGCTATATCAAGAAGCTGAACCAGTTCAAAATGGTGCCCCACATGGATGTGGCCGGCTGGGACAACTACCCCTGGCCTACGGACGATCCGGGCTTCCCGGCCATGAAGCATGACATCATGCGGGCGGCGAATGGTGGAAAGTCCTACTATGTCATGGAGCAGTCCCCCAATCAGCAGAACTGGCAGCCCTACAACAAGATCAAGCGGCCGGGCGAGGTGCGCCGCATCGCCTATCAGGGGCTGGCCCATGGGTCGGACAGCAGCATGTTCTTCCAGATGCATCAGTCCATTGCGGGACAGGAGAAATTCCACGGCGCCATCATCGGACGCAACGGTGACGGCAACACCCGCATCTATCGGGAGATCAGTGAGCTGGGCGAAGAGCTTGCCCGTCTGGAGGACCGTTTCGTCGGCGGCCGGACCCAGGCGGAGGTGGGCATCCTGTTCGACTGGGAAAACTGGTGGGCCTTGGAGCTGACCAGCGGCCCCACCAAGGACATGGATTATCTCCAGGAGGTCTTCCGTTATTACAAGCCGCTGTACGATATGAACGTGCCGGTGGACATGGTGCATTACCAGGATGACCTGAGCAAGTACAAGGTGCTGATCGCGCCGATGCTGTACATGATGAAGGATCACATCGGCGAGAAGCTGGATCAGTTCGTCAAGGACGGGGGCGTGCTTCTTGCCACGTACATGACCGGCTATGCGGACGAAAACGACCGTTGTGTCTTTGGCGCCTATCCTGGGCCCCTGCGTAAGGCGCTGGGCCTCTGGGTCGAGGAGACGGACGCCCTCAGGCCGGAGGAAGAGAATACCGTCTGCATCGGTGACCGGACCCTGGGTATCTGCGGCTTCCTCTGCGATTTGGTGCAGCTGGAGACAGCCAAGGCGGAAGCGGTCTACGGGCAGGACTTCTATGCGGACCGCCCGGTCATCACCAGCAACAAGTATGGCCGCGGCCGAGCCTGGTACATCGCTTCACGCCTGGAATACAAGGTGCTGAAGCAGCTGATCAAAGGCCTGCTCAAGAGCCGCCGGGTCGAGCCTCTGTTCGAGTCCGAAGGCCAGGTCGAGATCGCTGTGCGTGAAAACAAGAAGGGCAAGACCTATTTCCTGATCAACCACGGAAACGAGACCGCCTCTGTGGACCTGGGTGCGGGCTATTACGGCAACCTGTTGAACCACCACACGATGCAGGGCGAGATCTTCATCGCCGCGGGCGACGTGCTGGTATTGATGCCGGTGCACAATTAAAGGAAGAGAAGTTAGAATCATGTTGACAGATACCAGAAGATCCCCCTACGCCAAGCTGGCGCCGGTGGATGGCACCCGTTGGACGGAAGGTTTATGGAAGGATGTGGAGGAGACTTTGCAGAAGGTCACGGTCCCGCATCTGCGCTCCATGTTCGATGCGGCGGACATCAGCCACGTGGTAGAGAATTTCCGCATCGCTGCCGGAGAAGCCGAGGGTGATTTTGACGGCACCGTCTTTGGTGATGGTGATTTTTACAAGTGGATGGAATCCGCCATGTATACGGCGGTCCATACGAACGACCAGACTCTGTTCGCGGCGCTGGACCAGTATATCGAGCTGATCGAGCGGGCACAGCAGCCGGACGGTTATCTTTCCACCAAGCAGATCATCGGTGAGCGGACCGGCAAGGCCCAGCGCATGGGTGATATCAATGACTTCGAAGTCTACAATTTCGGTCATATGTTCACATCGGCAGCCCTGTATTACCGGCTGACGGGTAAGGACCGGTTCTTAAGTGTGGCGGCCCGGACCGCCGACTATCTGGACCACTTGTACGAGGAAGCCCGCCGCACCGGAGAGGTGCGCACTGCGGTCTGTCCCTCCCATTACATGGGCCTGATCGAACTGTACCGTGCCACCGGAGATCCTAAATATCTGCGTCTGGCGCACACGGCCATCGAACTCAGGGATTCCGTCAAGGACGGTCTGGACGATAACCAGGACCGCATCCCTGTGAAGGAACACCGGAAGATCATCGGACACGCGGTGCGGGCCAATTACCTGTACGCCGGACTGGCCGACCTCTACATGGAGGAGGGCGATCCGGAGTACAAGGCGGTGCTGGACAGTGTCTGGGACGATCTGGTCCGGCACAAGATCTACATCACGGGCGGCTGCGGCGCGTTGTACAACGGCGCCTCGCCCTATGGTAATTTCTTCCACCACCAGCTGATCCATCAGGCCTATGGCTATCCTTACCAGCTGCCGAATACGACCGCCTACAACGAGACCTGCGCCAACGTGGGTCTGGTCATGTGGGCCTACCGCATGTTCCTTGCGGATCCGAAGCCGGAGTATTTTGACGTGATCGAGCGGGTCATGCTCAACACCAATCTGGCCTCCGTCAGCCTGGACGGCCGGCGTTTCTTCTACCAGAACGCGCTGGCCCGGGCCAAGAAGCTGGACTTTGAACTGGTTTGGCCGCTGACCCGTGCGGAATACATCATGAGCTACTGCTGCCCGCCGAACCTGGCCCGCAATCTGGCACAGGCCTCGGAATATGCCTACACCATGACGGAGGATACGGTCTATACCGGTCTGTATGGCGCCTCCGAGGTGCAGGTGCAGCTTGAAAACGGCACCAGCTTCCTGCTGCAGCAGAAGACTAATTACCCCTTCGACGGTCACATCGAATTCTGCGTACAGGGTCTGACCGGCCCGGCGAAACTGGCGGTCCGCATCCCGGCCTGGGCACAGGATGCTACGTTGGATGGTCAGACAGTGCAGCCGGGATATGCCGTCATCGACCTGCGGGAAGGCACCATTGTCCTGGATCTGCCGATGCCGGTCCGTCTGACGGCAGCCAACGTCATGGTGGAGGAGGATGATGGACTGGTCTGCGTCGAGCGGGGTCCGTTGGTCTACTGTGTGGAGAGCCCGGATGCCGCTGTGGACAGCCTGCATCAGCTGCGGCTGGAGGCAGAGCCAGACCTGAAGCCGGAGACGATCGAAATCGAAAACCGCAAGATCCCGGCCCTGTCCGGTACGATGCGGGCCGTGCGCCGCAGGCCGGAGGAGACCTTGTATCATACCTGGACCGCCGGGGCCGAAGACCGTGTTCCGGTGCGGATGATCCCCTATTTTGCCTGGGATAACCGTGGCATGGGCGAGATGAAGATCTGGTTTTCGACGGGTATCTGAGGAAACAAGCTTTACAAAACCTGTGCTCCTTTGGTATAATGATCTGTAGACTTCAAGTTTTATACATAAGAGAGGTTGATCATGAAAGAGGTTTTTCACATCATCAGTGATGGTTCCTGCGATCTGCCGGATGATTACGTTGCTGAAAACAATGTGACAGTCGTACCGTTCTACGTCGCCTTCAATGATGGTGTTTATTTTAAAGAGAAGCAGGGCATGTCTGTACGGGAGTTCTACCAGAAAATGGTGGATGAACCTAAAAACTTCCCGAAAAGCTCTATGCCTTCCGTGCAGGATTACGTCGATGCCTTCATGCCCTTCGTGGAAGAGGGTACACCCGTCGTCTGCATTTGTATTACTTCCAAGTTCAGTGGTTCCGAGCAGTCGGCCCGGGTTGCCCGGCAGATGGTCCTGGAGGACTATCCCGACGCTTTGATCGAGGTCATCGACGCCCGTATCAATACAGTGCTACAGGGCCTGTACACGGTCGAGGCTGTCCGCCTGCGTGACGAAGGCGTGCCCTTTGAAGAGGCAGTGCAGCGCCTTCTGGACGTACGTTCCACCGGCCGTATCTTCTTTACCATCGGCAGCATGGATTATCTGCGCATCAATGGCCGCATCGGCAAGGTCGCTACGCTGGCCACCAGCCGTCTGGGCATCCGCCCGGTCATCACCCTGAAGGATGGGGAGATCTTCCCCTCCGGCATCGGCCGCGCGCGCAAGAAGACGGTCAACAAGAGCCTGGAACTGCTGTTGAATTACGTCAAAGAGGTCAAGGCCACCCCGAAGGACTATGAACTGGTCATCGGCTACGGCTACGACATCGAAGAGGCCAAAGAATGGCGCCGCGAGATCATCATCCGGCTGGCAGAGATCGGTTTTTCCATCCACGAGGCAGCCATCCGCCTGTGGCAGATCGGCGCAGCCATCAGTGTACACACCGGCCCATACGCGTTGGGCGTCGCGATCCTCAAACACGCCTGAAAAGATAGAGATAGAAAAAATGTTTGATATTGCATAAAGGAGAAAACGAAAGCCGATGTTCGAAAAGGTCTTTCAAAAAGGTCAGGTTTTTACGGTTCCAAATCTGCTTAGCCTGTTTCGCCTGATCCTGATCCCGTTCATTGTTGTTTACTATTTTACGGGCCCACAGACGGTGGCGATCGTCCTGATCGCGGTCTCGGCTTTCACTGATGTCATCGATGGCCGGATCGCCCGCCGTTTCCACATGATCTCGAATCTGGGCAAGATCCTGGATCCGCTGGCGGATAAGCTGACAGAGGGCGCACTGCTGGTCTGTCTGGCATTCCGTTACAAGTTGATGATCGTTCTGTTCTTCACCATGGCACTCAAGGAATTCTTCATGGTCGTCCTGGGCATGCAGGCAGTGAAGCAGGGCACAGTCATCAGCGCACAATGGTTCGGCAAAGTCTACACGGTACTGGTCTACGCCACGGTGCTGGCCCTTCTGATCTTCAAGATCCCCCATGTCTTCGCAAATCTCATGATCTGCGTGTGCATCGGCGTCGCGGTCTTCACCATGATCATGTACATCGGCTATTACCACAAGATCATTCGAACAGAAAACTAAA
>CADBPG010000148.1 GCA_902796435.1 uncultured Eubacteriales bacterium
AAGTATCAGTAGTTATGATCAGAAGGGCAGATCTTCATCATCGATGTCATCATCGATCGGCATGAAGCCATCATTTCCGCCCTGCGGCTTTGCGTATGACTCAGGCTGTGCATACGGAGCCGGCTGCTGGTTGTTGTTATAAGAACGTCCGGAACGCTGGTTGTTGTCGCTCGGAGCGAAGTCACCCTGCTGACCGCTGCGGCCCTCGAAGGATGCACGGCTCTCGGCAAAATGCTGCTCGCTGACGATGACGTCCGTCGACCAGCGGCGGTTTCCATCACGATCATCGTAGCTGGATACACGCAGTTCGCCGACAACAGCGACCATCATGCCCTTACGGAAGTACTTTCCGGCGAACTCGCCGCGGCTTCCGAAGGCGACACAATTGATGAAATCCGCATCCGGCTCGCCCTCCCGCTTATAAGAGCGGTTGACTGCCAGAGAATAACGGCAGACCGCGGTCTGCTGGCCGCTCTGCCCGTAACGGACTTCCGGATCTCTTGTTAAACGACCCATTAAGATAACTTTGTTCATCACATGACCTCCCTATGCTTTCGGTCTTGTGCTATTACTTCTCGTCTGCAGAAACGATCAGATAACGAAGAACGGTTTCCTGCATGATGCGGAGATCTTTTTCAAGTTCGACCGCCATAACAGGCTCAGCTTCGGTCTGGATGAAGTAGTAGTAGCCTTCGACTTCCTTGCGGATTTCGTAGGCGAGGCGCTTCTTGCCCCACTCTTCAACCTCAGTGACCGTGCCCTGATACTTTGCGATGTAGCCTTTGATCTGCTCGATGACCGCTGCTCTTTCTTCGTCGGTCAGGTTGGCGGATACAACAACTGCAACTTCGTATTTGTTCATCTGGTACACCTCCTTTTGGTCTTTGGCCCTCTCCCTGCGAGAGAGCAAGGATTAGATTCATGCAAAACAGGATTATAGCACGAAATTGAAGCAGATACAAGCAAAACTTTTGCGTTTTCAAAACTTTTTTCGAAAACACCCTTTGTTATTAATTAGGCTGTTTTTTTGCCTCTGTCCAGTACTCCGGCACCATCCTGTAAAATAAGCGGCCCTGTTGTCCAGAGCCGCGTTATCTCCCGAAACTAAACTGCTTAGTATGTAGAAATGTTGATGTTGGTCTGCCAGACGTCCAGAGACGGTTTTTTCTTCATGGCCAGCGCTTCGTTGATATCGAAGTCCACATACTTGCTGTCGACATAGGCGACCACGCGGTTGTCCGCGCCGGAGGCCAGCAGTTCGACCGCGTACGCGCCCATCATGGAAGCATGTTTGACATCACGCACGGTGGGACGTCCACCACGCTGGATGTGACCCAGAACCGTGTAACGGCTGTCGATGCCGGTGGCTTCCTGGATGCGCTTTGCCAGATCACGGCTGCCTTCTACGCCTTCCGCCACGATGATGATGTTGTGCATCTTGCCCTTGGCACGGTTGGCCAGGATATCCTCGACGATCTTGTCGAAATTATTGCTTTCCGGAACTTCCGGAATGATGACATAGTCCGCGCCGGTAGCGATACCGGACCAGATGGCGATCTCACCACAATGACGGCCCATGACCTCGACCACGCTGCAGCGCTCATGAGACTCGGAAGTATCACGCAGCTTGCAGACCGCATCATATACGACGTTGACCGCGCTGTCAAAACCGATGGTATAGTCGGTGCAGGCGATATCACGATCGATGGTACCGGGGACGCCTACCACGTTGATGCCCTGCTTGGACAGGGTGTGGGCGCCCATGAAGGAACCGTCGCCACCGATGACGACCAGACCTTCGATCCCATGCGCGCGGCAGATATCAGCAGCTTTTTTCTGATATTCCAGCTCCAGCATTTCCAGACATCTGGCTGTGTACAGTACCGTACCACCCTGCTGGATGATATTGGATACACTGCTGGGCTCCAGATCCATGAATTCCTCATGCAGCAGACCGTAGAAACCGCGGCGGATACCGACGACTTCGATCCCCATACCCAATGCTCTGCGGACGACCGCACGGATCGCTGCATTCATGCCCTGCGCATCGCCGCCACTGGTCAATACGCCAATCTTACGAACCTTAGATTCCATAGATGTATTATCCTCCTGTACACGTACGAAAATTCTCCGACTATTGTACACTCTTTTTACGGTGTACGCAAGCCTAAATCACGACATTTTTCTCGCCGATCAGGCGTTTGAGTTTTAACGCAAGATCATCAGATCCACGGACGGAAAGCTCGTCCGGAGCTTTGAGTTTGCGCTGTTCCTGCTCTAAATAGATGCGGACCGGGCGGATGCCGGGATCCAGTTCCAGTTCATTCAAGACATCATCCTTCAGGACTGCCCAGCTGTTCGCCGAAGCGAAGCGCAGCCAGACCGGCGCTTCCGACGGGCGCTGGAGCTTGGTCTCCTGCTCTGCCTTCGCGATCTGCATGGGCTTGAGCTCCCGCAGGATCAGTTTCGCGTCCTCATCTTCCTGCATGCTGATGCGTCCAGTGATGAAGACCCGGCTGTCCTCTTCCATCTGGTCCCGATACTGCTCGTAAGAATTCGGAAAGACCAGCACCTCGACGGTGCCGTACAGATCCTCGATGGTCAGGAAGGCCATCAGCTTGTTGTTGCGCGTCGTCTTGATGGTCTTTTTCATGATGATGCCGCCGATGGTCGCTTCCAGGCCGTCCGTCATCTGATGGACCGCCGTGCTCTCCTCCTCGTCCTCCGCATAGGCGAAATCCGAAGCGAAATGGGTGATGCTTCTGCGCCAGACACTCTCATATTCAGCCAGCGGGTGTCCGGACAGATACAGTCCCAGAACTTCTTTCTCATAAGCAAGAAGCTGCTGCACCGGCCACTCCGGGATGTCCGGCAGTCTATCATCGGCGATGCCGCCGTTCTGCATTCCATCCTCCTGCACGTCCAGACCGAAAAGATCGATCTGACCACTCATCTGGATCTTCTTCCACTGGGTGGCCGCGTTCAGGATGGCCGGATACATCTGCATATACTGGCTGCGCTGTCCGCCTAAAGAGTCGAAGGCGCCGGCCATGATCATGTTCTCCAGGCAGCGCTTGTTCAGATCCCGGTCCTGCATGCGCCGGCAGAAATCTGTCAGGCTGGTGAAGGGGCCTCTGGCCTCCCGTTCGCGGACCATGTTCTCGATGACACCGTGTCCCACACTCTTGATGGCCGACAGGCAGTAGCGGATCTTTTTTACCCCGTCGATGGTCACGACGGTGAAGCCTTCGCCGCCCTCGTTGACGTCTGGGCTCAGAAGTTCGATGCCCATGCTCTTCAGCTGCTGGATGTATTCGATGAGTTTGCCGGAATGGTCGATGACCGAGGTCATCAACGCGGCCATGAACTCCACCGGATAATGCTTCTTCAGCCAGGCGGTCTGATAGGAAACGACCGCGTAGCAGGCGGAATGGGCCTTATTGAAGGCATATTTGGCGAAGTCCATCATGTCCTCATAGATGAGGGACGCGGCCTCTTCCGAGATGCCATTGGCGATACAGCCCTTGACGCCTTCTGCCTCGTTACCGTAGATGAAGTTCTTGCGCTCCTGCTCCATCACATCGCCCTTTTTCTTGGACATGGCCTTGCGCACCAGGTCGGAACGACCCATGGTGTAGCCGGCCAGATCCCGGACGATCTGCATGACCTGCTCCTGATAGACGATGCACCCATAGGTGTTCTTCAGGATCGGTTCCAGTTCGGGCGTGCGGTAGGTGATGGACTCCGCATTCTGTTTGCCCTTGACATAGTTGGGTATAAAATCCATCGGACCCGGGCGGTACAAGGCCACACCGGCGATGATATCTTCAATATTGGTGGGTTTCAGTTCCCGCATGAAGGAGGTCATGCCCGCACTTTCCAGCTGGAACACACCGGAGGTCTGTCCCGCGGAGATCATTTCGTAGACCGAAGCATCGTCCAAGGGCAGATGCTCTAAGTCGATCTCCACACCCTCGGTCTCCCGGATCATGTCGACCGCGTCGTTAAGCACGGTCAGCGTGCGGAGCCCTAAGAAGTCCATCTTCAGCAGGCCCAGCTCTTCCAGGGTGTTCATGGTGAACTGTGTCGTGATATTGCCATCATTGGCATTGAGCGGCACATATTCCATGACCGGTTTTTTGGAGATCACGACGCCGGCGGCGTGGGTGGAGCAATGCCTTGGCAGGCCCTCCAGACGCTTGGACATGTCGATCAGATGACGCACCTGGGCGTCCGACTGATACAGGTCCTTCAGCTCCGGATTCTTGGTCAGCGCCAGTTCGATGGTGATGCCCAGCTCCGCCGGGATCATCTTCGCGACTTTGTCCACGTCCCCGTAGGGCATGTCCAGCACACGGCCCACGTCCCGGATGACCAGGCGGGCTGCCATAGTACCGAAGGTGACGATCTGTGCGACCCGGTCTTCTCCATATTTCTGGATGACGTAGTCGATCACTTCCTGCCGTCTGCGATAGCAGAAATCGACGTCGATATCCGGCATGCTGACGCGTTCCGGATTCAAGAAGCGTTCAAAGACCAGATCATACTGCAGCGGATCGATGGTGGTGATGTTCAGGCAGTAGGCGACGATGGAACCCGCGGCGGAGCCACGGCCCGGTCCCACACTGATCCCATGGGTCTTCGCAAAGTGGATATAGTCCCAGACGATCAGGAAATAATCCACGTAACCCATGCTCTCGATGATGGACATCTCGTGTTCTACACGCTGGCGGACCGTTTCCGTGATAACAGGATAGCGCTGTTTCAGACCTTGTTCCACCAGCTGTCGCAGGTACTGGTCCGCCGGCAGGCCGTCGGGCACGTCGTACTGCGGGAGTTTTAAGTCGTGGAAGACAAAGTCCACCTGGCAGCGTTCCGCGATCCGGACCGTGTTGCTGATGGCCTCCGGCGCATAGGGGAAGCGCTCCGCCATCTCCTCCGGACTGCGCAGATAATACCCTTCTTCATAGCGCAGGCGGTCCTCGTCCTGCACCTTCTTGCCGGTCTGGATGCACAGCAGGATGTCATGTGCTTCCCGGTCTTCGGGGTAGGTATAGTGGGAATCGTTCGTGGCGACCAGGGGGATCCCGGTCTCCTTGCTCATCCGAAGCAGCCCCTGGTTGACGCGGCGCTGGTCCGCGATGCCATGGTCCTGCAGCTCCAGGAAGAAATTGTCGGCACCAAAAACGGACCGGTACCACAGAGCCTCTTCCTTGGCCGCGTCGTAGGACTCGTCCAGAAGGGGCCTTGCGATGACACCGGCCAGGCAGGCCGACAGCGCGATGATCCCCTCATGATACTGGGCAAGCAGTTCTTTATCCACACGGGGCTTATAGTAATAGCCCTCCGTAAAGCCTAAGGAGACCAGCTTGATCAGGTTCTGGTAGCCGGTCTGGTTTTCCGCCAGCAGCACCAGGTGGCGGTAGGAAGCATCCTCCCGTCCTTCTTTGGACAGGCGGCTCTTGACCGCCACATAGACCTCACAGCCGATGACCGGATGGATCCCCTCCTCCAGACAGGCTTTGTAGAAGTCCACGACGCCGAACATGACCCCATGATCGGTGATGGCCAGGTGCTTCATTCCCAGCTTTTTGGCATACTGAACCAGCTCCTTGATCTTCGAGGAGCCGTCCAGCAGGCTGTATTCGGTGTGCACATGCAGATGCGCGAATTCCGTTTGCTGTGCCATGATTTCCTTCCTTACCGCACAAACGCGGCGATATCGAGAATCACATCCTCCGGCACATGACCGGGCATGTCATATTCTTTAGAGCAGCCCATAAAGCATCCACGGGACTCGAGGAAGAGGTGGTTCAGACCATCGTATAACTTCAATGTGCAGTTATCGTGGCCCTCCAGTTTCTTGGTCCAGCCCTGATAATCCTTCTCCGGCACGATCTGATAGTCCGCGCTGCCCTGCAGCAGCAGGACCGGCTTTTCGGTCTGTTCGATGGCCGAGACATAATCGAAGGAATTTACATCCTTCCAGTAATACGCGGGCATACCCAGAAGGTTTGCGCCAAGAAGTTCTTCCTCGGAAAACGTATCCAGCTTCTTCGAGATATCCTTTTTCTGGGACTCCAGGTAGCTGGCGGTATAGTACAGGTTCTTTTCTTCCACATTGGCCAGGCCGTAATTGAGGAACTGGTCATAGACCGCTTCGTGCCAGGGACGGCTGGGCACTGCCAGAAGGACATAGCCTTTAAAAGCGCCGCCCGCCTTCTCATCGATCCGGGGCGAGACCAGGCCGCCCAGACTGTGACCGACCAGATAGATCCGCTCAGGATCCACGAAGTCCTGCGCCTTGAGCATCTCCAAGGCCAGCACCGCGTCATCCGCGAACTCCCAGTCGATGGTCAGGTTTTCCTTGCCGGGATTCTCAGACCATTCCTCAGGATAGGTCTGCACTCGCTTGTCGAAGCGGATCGAAGCGATGCCCTGTTCGGCCAGACCCCAGGCGATATCACGATAGGGATGGGTCACACCTGCGGTAAAGTCCATGTCCGCAGCACCATTGCCAGGCACCAGGACCACGGCGGCACAGGGGCCGTCCGCCTGCTTCGGCCGGGTGATCTTGCCCTGCAGCGGGTACTTCGTACCTTCGCCCAGGGTGATTTCGATCTCCTCGACCCCGTCCGGGATCTGTACAGTGGCTTCTTCCACCTCTGCCGGTGTAAAGAAGACGACCTGCCGCAGCCGGTTTCTCTCGTCCCACTTGGAATCGACTTCCAGTGTATTGCCGCCCAATGTGGCAATGGCACAGAGCACCACGTCATCCCCGTAGGTCCAGCCTTCCTTCAAGGTATAGCCCTCGAAGGCGCCCAGCGTGCGGATCTGCTCCTGCCAGGCCTCCCACTCGGCTTCGAATGTCAGTTTGGAAGAAGTGCTGAGAGAATTCAGAAAGTCCGCAGATTCGCTGTTCAGCATCGTGAACAGGTTGGCTGCCAGAGCCTCCTTCGTTTCTTTGGTCTCATTGCTCATGGCAATGAGGGCCTTGCCTCCCACCGAATAGCTGGGAATGCAGCCGCCAAGCAGCATAACACCTGCAAGCAGCAGTGCCAGCAGGCCTGTTTTAGTTCGTCTCCTCATAAGAAAACCTTCCCTGATTGGAAAAGAGGGACTTATAAAAGTCCCCTTTTATTGATTGATCCATGCCAGATAGGCATTCATGAAATTGTCCAAAGCACCGTCCATGACCGCCTGGATATTACCGGTCTCTTCACCGGTCCTGTGATCCTTGACCATGGTATACGGGCAGAATACATACGAGCGGATCTGCGATCCCCAGGCATTGTCCTTGACTTCGCCGCGGATGCTGGCTTCGTACTGACGCTTCTTCTCCTGCTCGACCTCATACAGTTTGGCCTTCAGCATCTGCATAGCGCGGTCCTTGTTCTGGAACTGGGAGCGCTCATTCTGGCAGGTAACAACGATGCCGGTGGGCAGGTGCGTGATGCGGATCGCGGAGCTGGTCTTGTTGATGTGCTGACCGCCCGCACCACTGGAGCGATAAATATCGATACGCAGATCATCCGGATTGATGTTGACTTCGACGCTGTCGTCCAGTTCCGGCATGACTTCGCAGCTGGCGAAGGATGTATGCCGGCGTCCGGCTGAATCAAAGGGCGAGATGCGGACCAGGCGATGGATGCCCTTCTCCGCCTTCAGATAGCCGTAGGCGTTTTCTCCATTGATCTGCATGGTGACAGACTTGCAGCCGGCTTCATCACCGTCCTGGTAGTCCAGCACTTCGACCTGGTAGCCGTGCTTTTCCGCCCAACGGGTGTACATGCGGTACAGCATGCCGTTCCAGTCGCAGGCCTCTGTGCCGCCCGCACCGGGGTGCAGGGTCACGATGGCGTTGTGACTGTCGAATTCACCGGTCAGGAGCGTCGTCAGACGCAGTTCTTCAAAAAGCTTCTTGAAATGATCCACCTGCTCGCGGATCTCTTCCTCCATACTGGGATCATCTTCCTCGACTGCCATTTCCAGCAGCGTCTGCGCGTCCTCGTATGCGGTGGTTACATTCTCCAGTGCCTGCAGTTTGTTCTTGTAGCTGCCAGCCTCCTGCAGGATCTTCTGGCTTTTGTCCGGATCGTCCCAGAAACCGGGCTCGGACACTTTCATATCATATTCTTCGACCTTGAGCTTGAGTGCTTCCGGGTTAAAGGGACTCACTCAGTTCTGCCAAGGCGCCTTTGTACTTATCGAGCTCTAATTTGATCTCATCGTAGATAAGCACGCGGTATCACCCTCTCTATTTTTTATTTTAACTGACATTATGCCAGTTTTCATCACGCTTCTCGCACTTATTAACGGAACAACTCGCAGAGTTGTTCCAGTGGTAAAAAGTGCTTAAGCTTCTCTCCCATGACAATTCTTATACTTCTTACCACTTCCGCATGGGCAGGGGTCGTTACGGCCGACCTTCTTCAGCTCTCGCTTGACCGGCTTCTTCTTCGCGCTTGCGTCCTGACCACGGTTGGTGGAAATGCCCTTCGCGACCTCGTCACGCTTGACCTCTTCCTTCTCGGCGATCCGGATGCGGAAGATGTTGCGGACCGTGTCTTCGGTGATCATGTGGTTCAGATCCTCGAACATATCCAGCGCGGTGAAACGGTATTCATCCAGCGGATTCTTCTGCGCATAGGCCTGCAGGCCGATACCCTGGCGCATCTGGTCCATCTCGTCGATGTGATCCATCCAGTGGGTATCGATGGAGCGCAGCAGGATCATACGCTCGACTTCACGCATACGGTCCGGCTCGATCTCGGCTTCTTTGGCATCGTACATCTTCTCGGCCTTGTCGATGAGGCGGTTCGTCAGCTCCTCTGCGGTGATGCTGTCGATCTCGGACTTGTCGATGGTGATGTCACCGATGGGCAGGACCATGTTCAGCTCGTCATGCAGCTTGCGGATATTCCACTCCTCCGCGAACTTGGAGCCCGCAGTGGCCTCGTTGACATCGGCCCGGATGATATCATCCATGAACCCGGTGATCTCATCCCGCAGGTTCTCGCCGTCCAGGACCTTGCGGCGCTCGCCATAGATGACTTCACGCTGCTCATTCATGACCTGATCATAATCCAGCAGATGTTTGCGGATACCGAAGTTGTTCTCTTCCACGCGGCGCTGGGCGGTGGCCACGGCCTTGGTGAAATGCTTGTCCTCGATGGGCGTGCCCTCCGGGATGCGCAGCGTCTCCATGACGCGGGTCATCCGGTCGCCGCCGAAGATACGGATCAGATCGTCCTCGGTAGAAATATAGAAACGGGACTCGCCCGGGTCACCCTGACGTCCGGAACGACCACGCAGCTGGTTGTCGATCCGTCGGGCTTCATGCCGCTCGGTGCCGATGATCTTCATACCACCCAGCTCTGCGACACCTTCGCCCAGCTTGATATCGGTACCACGACCAGCCATGTTGGTGGCGATGGTCACGGCGCCCTTCTGACCGGCCAGTGCGACGATCTCCGCTTCCTTCTCGTGGAACTTGGCGTTCAGGACCTGGTGCGGGATGCCGTTGCGCTTGAGCATCTTGCTGACCAGTTCGGAATCCTCGATGGTGATGGTACCGACCAGGACCGGCTGTCCCTTGGCATGGGACTCGACGATGTCCTGCACGGCCGCTTCGTACTTTTCCTTCTTGGTCTTGTACAGATGGTCCGGATGGTCGATACGGCGGACCGGCTTGTTCGGCGGGATCTCCACGACGTCCATGCCATAGATGGTCTGGAATTCAGCCTCTTCCGTCTTCGCGGTACCGGTCATGCCGGCCTTTTTATCATATTTGTTGAAGAAGTTCTGGAACGTGATCGTGGCCAAAGTCTTGCTCTCACGCTTGACCTCGACACCTTCCTTTGCCTCGATGGCCTGATGCAGACCATCATTATAGCGGCGGCCCGGCATGAGACGTCCGGTGAACTCATCGACGATGACGATCTTGTCGTCCTGGACCACATAGTCCTGATCCCGGAACATCATGTACCGGGCTTTCAGCGCGTTCTGCATATGATGGGCGATCTCCGCGTTTTCCGGATCACCATAGTTCTGCAGGCCAAAGTATTTCTCGACCTTTTCCACGCCCTGCGCGGTCAGGGTGCAGCTCTTTTCCTTTTCGTCGACGATGAAGTCGCCCTCTTCCTGCACTTCCTCCTGCATGATCTGCGCCAGCTTACTGGTATCGCCGATGATGCGGCCCTTCTTCAGGCGGGAAGCCAGCATGTCCGCCTGCTTGTACAGGGAGGTGGACTTGGAACCACGGCCGGAAATGATCAGAGGCGTACGGGCTTCATCGATCAAAATGGAGTCGACCTCATCGATGATGGCATAGTGCAGGTCCCGCTGTACCATCTTTTCCTTATAGACTACCATGTTGTCACGCAGATAGTCGAAACCAAACTCGTTGTTGGTACCATAGGTGATGTCGCAGGCATAGGCCGCGCGGCGGGCATCGTTGTCCATCTGGTTCAGGATGCAGCCAACGGTGAGCCCCAGGAACCGATGGATGGCGCCCATCCACTCCGCGTCACGGCTGGCCAGATAGTCATTGACCGTAACGACGTGCACACCCTTGCCTTCCAGCGCGTTCAGGTAGGACGGCAGCGTAGCCACCAGGGTCTTACCTTCACCAGTAAGCATCTCGGCGATACGGCCCTGATGCAGGATGATGCCGCCGATGATCTGGCAGGGATAATGCTTCAAGCCGATCGTTCTCCAGGCAGCTTCGCGTACGACCGCAAAGGCTTCGGGCAGCAGATCGTCCAACGTTTCGCCCTGGGCCAGGCGCTCCTTGAATTCCACCGTTTTGGCCTGCAAGGCCTCATCGCTGAGCGCGGCCATGGTATCCTCCAAGGCCAGGACCTTGTTCAATGTAGGCTGCAGACGATGCACTTCGCGCTCGCTGGTATTGCCAAACAATTTATTTAAAAAACTCATAGTAACCCCCTTAAATCAAAGCCGCACGCAGGTCGTCCATGTGCACGGTGTGCACTTGCGCAATCGGCTTTTTTCGCACTCTATATTGTACCACCGAATACAGGCCCTTGCAACAGTTTTCTCTTCTCCCGCTCCTTAAGTGTTCGCCTTTTTTGGTGCAAACATTTGTTTTTTCAGGCTTTTCCACCGACTCCCGTGGATATGTGGACAACTTTTTGTGCATATATCGATCACTTCAAAATGTATCATTTTATACATTCCAGTTTTTCCGTGGACAATGTGGATAAGCTTGTGAATAACCATTTTTCGCGGTTCTTCTACACACTCAACCTGTGTATAAGCACCTTTTACATGTGGATTTATGCATTTTTCATTGTTACAGTCCTGTAATATTTTTGTCTTTTTCTGTAGTCATAATGGAGTTTTCCGCCCGGATCCGGCTTTTTCATCCACAGCTTATCCACCGAAAAAGCGTTCGACCGAAACCTTGTTTGGTGGCGAACAGAGATCCGACCTGCAGGATCTCTTATTCTAATCACCCTACATGTACAAAGAACCTGCAGGATCTCTTATCCTGATCATCCTACAGGTACATGGAACCTGCAGGATCTCAGATCCGCGCAATCCTACAGGTATTTTTGCCCGGAAAATGATAATAAAAACCATAAAAGCAGGGTTTTCTCCAAATCTGATGGAGAAAACCCTGCTTTTTCATGACTAAAATGGTTTTAATACCTGTAGCATAAGGTAATCAAGTAATCCTGCAAGTCCGGCGTACATGTACGATGCCGCAAGGATGCAATCCTGCAGGTTCGATCACAAATGCTCCCGTCCAAAGGAGGAAACTCTCTGATCATATTCCTGGGCGATCTGCTCCATGGCTTCGGTCAGTTCCTTGGTCTCCTCTTCCCGGAGGACATTCTTGCTTTCATTGACCTCGATGATGCCGCGCAGTTCTTCCGCGCTGCACTGCAGCAGCTGGTAGCGGTCATACTTCCACTCGCCGGTGATACCTGAAGCATCGACGTCCGTACCTAGGACGACGAGGGAATAGAACGGTACGGTGCCATCCAGGACCCACGGGCAGATGCGGGAGATATCCTTCTCGATGATCTGCAGACGCTGCGCGTTCTGGCGCATCGGGTTGGGGATCATGCGGACGCGGCCGCTGGAGGTGCGGTTCTGCCAGGCTTCATCGTTGATGTCGCCCGCCAGGGTACCGTCCAGTTTCACACAATGGACCGCGTACAGGCTCTTCTCCGTCACGATCACGAAATCCGGACGTGCGCAGGATTCGCGTTCGCCGAACATCAGGCCCATGAACAGGTACCCGCGATACTCACCGAAAATCCCCCGCGGCAGCACATCCGCATGGGCCACCGGATGGAAGGATTTCTCAAGAGCGGTGTAATAATCATACTGCATATAGGCACCGCTGGACATGCGGTCGTAATCGATCCCATACTGGCGGTAGAAAGCGGTCTGACGGAACCAGGCATTCTTCTTTGCCTCTTCATAGGCGGCCTGATAGGCCCGATAGAAGAAGAACGCGCCGGCGCCAACGCTGATCACGAAGCTGAAGAACAGGAAGGCGCCCTTGCCGCTGCCGGCAAAGAAGCTCTTGTTCGCCGCGTGGATGATCAAGGCCAACACGCAGAATCCAATGACGCTGATGGACAGGGCGATGATGCCGTTCGTCGCCGCGCTCTTGGCATAGGCCAGATCATTCTTCGGAATGAAGACGACCCCGTCCTGGGCCATATCCAGGCTCTTCTTCTGCAGATCGTGGCCATGACGGATCCTGGTGCGCTTGTCTGCCTTGGACGGCCGTACGGAAGGATCCTCGTCCAGGTCATACTGCTCCCAGGGCTTCGACCCACCGGCTTCAGTCTGCGCCGGCTGGGTGCTCTTCAGCTCCTCTGCCAGGTCCGGATCATCCGGATCGATCTCATAGCCGTGGTTCACGGCCTGGCGCAGCCAGTACTTCGCCTGTTCCCCGTCATAGGGT
>CADBPG010000149.1 GCA_902796435.1 uncultured Eubacteriales bacterium
CAAATCTGCGATGACCGACAAGTTCATCACCCTGCCGGAGTATCTGGAAGCCGCCAAGGAAAAGCATGAGAACAAGGTCTTCTACACGAATGACGTCCGGCAGCAGGCTCAGTACCTGAAGGTCCTGAAAGACCAGGGCTATGACGCGCTGGTGCTGAATACTTTGATCGATACTTCCTTCATCACCCTGCTGGAACAGAAGAATGAAGGCGTCAAGTTCCTGCGCGTAGATGCGGACCTCAACCAGGCCCTGCGTGAGGATGATGTGACCATCGATGCCTCTGCCACCTCTACCCTGGAAGAACTCTTCAAGAAGGCTGTTGCCAAGGACAACCTGAAGATCCGCGTTGAAAGCCTGAAGGATCCTTCTGTCAGTGCGATGATCGAGCTGTCCGAGGAAAGCCGCCGCATGCAGGATATGATGAAGATATACGGCCAGATGGGCATGATGATGGGCTATCCGGGCATGGAACCGGAAGAGACTCTGGTCCTGAACCAGAAGAACACCCTGGTCGCACGGCTTCTGGAAAAGCCGGAGGACGAGACCTCTACCCTCATCGCCGCACACCTGTATGACCTGGCACGGCTGGCCCATGAGCCACTGGAAGCAGAACAGATGAATAAGTTTATCCAGAGAAGCCAGGAGATCATGGAAAAACTGTAAACTAAAGGACTCCCTATCATGTGAGGTCCGCGTATTGCGCGTTAGCGCGTTTAGCGGACAAACATGAAAGGGAGTCTTTATGTTAACCATTTTCTTTATAGTATGGCCTTTTCATGCCATATGTTTCTTCATAATGATCGTTTTCAAATTGAGAGTTATAGTTATAGATCCAGATAAGAGTCTCCTTGGTTACCATATCGTAAGCCACACTAAAACAAATCAACCCGTCTTCCCATTCCGCATATCTGGATATTTTGTACTTGTCAAACAAGGTATTCTCATCAGAAATATTATTTTTCTGCCATGGTTCCCCATATATATCGACCATATGATCTAAAATCGATTGAAGCGCGTTTTGCTCTTCTTCTTCAGGCCAATGATCAAAATATAACTTTCTCTCATAACGAAACAGTGAGAAGACACTTGGATCAGGATAGTTTACAAAACATATAGATGTATCAAAGTCTAATCCTTGGATCACCTCCGGCATTACATATCCTCTAGCTTTTGAGCCTAGATTCATGACTTCAGCATGAAACTGAGGATCTGCTTTTGCTTTATATAGTGCATCAAGTACGCTGTTTTGTTCTTTATCCATGCATCCAGTGAGATCATATCCAAATTCATCTTTCTGAATCACAATTGACTCATCGTTTTGAGAGCATCCAGAAAGAACAAGAATCAGGAGTAACCCTATAATTCTCTTTAATAGATTCATATTTCCTCACCTTTCGATTCATCTGCTACGTAGTCAGTTTTTTCCATGAGCAGTACTTTAATCGTTACCTGCTCTTCTTCTATATCAAAAGTAATACTTCCACCATTGCATTCTGCACATTCTCTAATGCTTACAAGGCCGAACCCATGACCTTGTTCTTTTTTTGTCGAATGGTTTAAGCCTGCCTGGGTCACAGAACCAAGTGTAACAGAATTCCTACATACTATCGCTACATATTGTCCTTTGCGTCTGATCGATAATTCAATAAAACGTTTCTTGCATTCATCTATTTTACTACATGCTTCTATCGCGTTTTCTATAAGATTAAAAAGGATAATGCAAATATCCGACGGAGAAATATTGAGAGGTTTTGGTATATCGATCGAGTATTGAAATGTTATATCATTTTCGGTCATTTCATCGACTTTTGAATTGATGACTGCATCAATGTAGGGGTCTCCGGAGTAAACTTTCAGAACAGGTTTTGATGAGTCATTCAACAATTGATCAATAAACTTATGACTATCTGAAACATCCATATTGCGAATCACTGTCAGGTACTTGATAAAGTCATGCTTTAGTTTCATGAGTTCTTTGTTTTTAAGAACGATTTGTTCATAAGAAGCCGATAAGATTTGATTCTCCAATAATACTTTTTCCCATTGATACTGTTTATTTCTTTGCTTGAGCAAAGAAGAGAATAGAAATACCATAATAAATGCAAAAAGCAAAACGAACAGCACTGCTGTGATCATGCAAAATTCTAAAATATGAAGAGAAGTATACCGGAATGCTCCATAAAACAGCCCTGTTGATAATGATACTGATAATAATATGATCCCTGTCAGTAACCACTCTTCCTTCTTATGAAATAAAAAATTGCTTTTCGGATTATGATTAAGGACCCATACAATCAAGCCATAACATAATTCGATCAATATGTAATATGTCATCGTCCCAGCTTGATTCAAAGATAGTATAACGATTTGAGAACTTCTGCCCTGCCATCTTTGATTGAATAATAATGAACACCCATAGCGAACTGTGTATTGGATCATGAATAAGATCAAAACTGTAAGTGCTGCGGCAAAACACTTAGACGACAAGGAGCCTTCAAGTACTAAAACGGATAGGCCAATTACAAGTACTATGGTACACCAAGCGACGATTTCAAAATCAATACGCATCCATCTCAAGCATAAGACGACCATAATATAAATCACTGCGACAAAGAGCTGTCGTGTCAGAGCAAGCTTTCTTTTGTTGTATACATGACTAAAAAGACTAGCGACTAAAAAGCCCTCGATCGTGATCGGTATTACTTCCCATGGATACCACATGGTCATACCTCCTTCCAATAGCGCATGATCAGTTCCTTGACCTCCCTCATACGGCGCCGGCTGATCGTGAAAGTATTCTGGTCAAACATGGTGACCGTATTGTTCTCGGTCTTGAACACAAAATCGATGTGGATCAGAACACCTTTGTCAACAAGAATGAAGGTCGGATCATTTAGTTTCTTTTGGAATTCTTTGATACTGCGTGTGTCATAATAGGTTTTGCAGCCTTGCGCAGTGATCTTCAGACGGCGGTTATCACGTTCCACATAGAGGATCTCGGAAATAGGCAGATTGATCGTATCATGCGCATTGAAAAGGCTGATCGTATTCTTCTTTGCAGAGATGAATTCTCTATATGCATAGTTCATGGCCTCTTCAAGGCTTTCGTGCATGTCCTGCTTAAGAATATATCTGCGGACACCCATCCGGTACCCTTGTGTTGCAAATTCGGAGTGTGATGTGTAGAAGAAAACCATGGCCCTTGGACACATGCTTTTGATGCGCAAAGCAATATCAATGCCTCCCACTATCGGCATATCGATGTCCAGAATATATACGTCGGCAGCGGCTGTATCTTCCAGGTCGAAGTTTAGTTGTTGGCTATGATCGTACGTCAATAAAGAGTATCCGATATCTTTATCTGCCATAAACTGCCGAATATCATTCTCCAAAGTCTGCAATGCCAAGGCATCATCATCACAAATCACAATTCTCATGATCTCCTCCACTGTTAAGTGCAGTATACTATGATTGCATCAAAAAGCACGGATCCCGCGTGAAAGGCATGTTTTTATGTCATAAATGGAAAAGACCGACTCATTCTCATGAATCGGCCTTTCATATTGTTCGTTAGTATAATGGATATTTCGCAAGCAGGTTCTGCACTCTGCCGGATGCTTCTTCCACCGCAGTCGGATCCGTAATGATCAGGTCGATGATCGCTGCGATCTCGTCCATATCTGCTTCCTTCATGCCGCGGGTGGTGACTGCCGGGGTGCCCAGGCGGATACCGCTGGTCACGAAGGGTTTTTCCGGATCATGCGGGATGGCGTTCTTGTTGCAGGTGATACCGACACTGTCCAGAAGCTTTTCGGCTTTCTTGCCAGTGACACCCTTGGACCGCAGGTCGACCAGCATCAGGTGGTTGTCGGTTCCATGGGATACCAGATCGAATCCGCGTTTCAGCAAACCTTCGGAAAGTGCCGCGGCGTTCTTAATGATCTGCAGCTGGTATTCCTTGAAGGAAGGATCCATAGCCTCCTTGAAGCAGACGGCCTTGGCGGCGATCACATGGCACAGAGGACCGCCCTGGATGCCCGGGAAGATGGCTTTATCGATGGCCTTGGCATGTTCTGCCTTGCACAGGATCAGGCCGCCTCTGGGGCCTCTCAAGGTCTTGTGCGTGGTGGTTGTGACCACGTCCGCGTACGGGACCGGGCTGGGATGCAGTCCGGCGGCGACAAGGCCTGCGATATGGGCCATGTCGACCATGAAGATGGCGCCGATTTCTTTGGCGATCTTGGAGAAACGCTCGAAATCGATGATGCGGGAGTATGCGCTGGCACCGGCGATGATCAGTTTCGGATGGTGCTCTTTCGCAAGGCGCTCCACTTCATCATAATCGATGCGGCCGGTCTCTTCGTCCACACCGTAGCTGACGATGTTGTACTGCAGACCGGAAACATTGACCGGGCTGCCATGGGTCAGGTGACCGCCTTCGGCCAGGCTCATGCCCATGATGGTATCGCCAGGCTTCAGGAACGCGGTGTAGACCGCGAAGTTAGCCTGAGAGCCGGAATGGGGCTGGACGTTGGCATGCTCTGCCCCGAACAGGGCCTTGGCTCGCTCGATGGCCAGGGTCTCAGTGACGTCTACATACTCGCAGCCGCCGTAGTAACGCTTTCCAGGATAGCCTTCAGCGTATTTGTTGGTCAGAGGAGATCCCATAGCCGCCATGACTGCCTTGGAAACAAAGTTCTCGGATGCGATCAGTTCGATCTTTCCATTTTGACGGGATACTTCTTTTGCGATCGCTTCTGCGACTTCCGGATCGACTTTCCGGATCTCTTCAAAATCGTACATGTAAACTCTCCTTCATGTAATTCAAAATCGCCGAAGGCGATTATCTGGCGATGATGTTGATGATGCGTCCCGGTACGTAAACGACCTTCACGATATTCTTGCCTTCGATCAAAGCGTTCAGACGGGCATCGGCACGCACAGCAGCAAGGGCCTCTTCCTGGTCGGCTTCTTTGGAGATCTCCACGTTGCCACGGGTCTTGCCCATGATCTGCACAGCGATCTCGATCCGGTCTTCCACCGTCTTGGCCTCGTCATACTCAGGCCAGGTCTGCTGGAACAGATATCCGGGCTCTCCGGCGATCTGCCACAGTTCTTCCGTAATATGCGGAGCGACGGGGTTCAGCAGGATCAGAAAGGTTTTCCACTCATCACGGGTGATCGTGCCAGCGGCACTGAACTCGTTCATCAGAGCCATCATGGCGGCGATCGCCGTGTTGAATTTCAGGGTCTCATAGTCCTGGGAGACTTTTTTGATGGTGCGGTGCATGGAGACTTCCAGTGCCTTGGAATATCCGGTGGCATCGGAAATGCTCTCCTGCATCTTCCAGATACGCTCCAGGAATCTGCGGCAGCCTTTGACGCCCTGCTCCGACCAGGGAGCGGCCTTTTCAAAGTCACCAATGAACATTTCATACATGCGCATGGTATCCGCGCCGAATTCCGCGACGATCTCGTCCGGATTGACCACGTTGCCGCGGGACTTGGACATTTTCTGTCCGTCACTGCCCAGGATCATACCATGGGAGGTACGCTTCTGGTAGGGCTCTTTGGTGGGCACTACGCCGATATCATACAGGAACTTATGCCAGAAACGGGAATACAGCAGATGCAGTGTGGTATGCTCCATACCTCCGTTGTACCAGTCGATGGGGCTCCAGTATTTGAGCGCTTCCGGAGAAGCCAGCGCATTATCATTGTGGGGATCCATGTAACGCAGGAAGTACCAGGAAGAACCGGCCCACTGCGGCATGGTATCGGTCTCACGACGGGCGGGGCCACCGCAGACAGGACAGGTGGTATTGATCCACTCTTCCATGGTTGCCAGCGGGCTTTCTCCATCCGGACCGGGCTCGTAGCTTTCTACCTCGGGCAGGACCAGCGGCAGAGATTCCTCAGGCAGTGCCTGCCATCCACCGCAATGCTCGCAGTAGACCAACGGAATCGGCTCGCCCCAGTACCGCTGACGGGAGAAGACCCAGTCACGCAGCTTGAAGTTGACCTTACGCTCGCCCAGACCCTTTTCGACCAGCCAGTCGATGATGGCCTTCTTCGCTTCCTCAACGGACATACCGTTCAGGAAACCGGAATTGATCATGGTACCGGTCTGGATGTCGGTGAAAGCTTCTTTGGTGATATCACCGCCGGCGACGACTTCGATGATGGGCAGACCAAACTTGGTGGCAAACTCCCAGTCACGGGTATCATGACCCGGAACCGCCATGATGGCACCGGTACCATAGGTCATCAGGACATAGTCAGAGATCCAGATCGGGATCTCGGTACCATTCACAGGATTGACAGCCTTGACACCCTTGATCTCGACACCGGTCTTCTCTTTCGCCATCTCGGTACGATCGAAATCGGACTTGGAGGCAGCGAACTTACGATATTCCATGATCTCGTCGAAATTCTCGATCTGATCCTTCCATTCGTCGATATAGGGATGTTCCGGGCTCATGACCATGTAGGTGGCACCGAACAGGGTATCCGGACGTGTGGTAAAGATGCGCAGCTTCTGGCCGTTGGCGGTGAAATCCACCTCGGCGCCTTCGGAACGGCCGATCCAGTTCTTCTGCTGGGTCTTGACACGCTCGATGTAATCCAGACCGTCCAGATCATCGATCAGGCGCTGGGCATAGGCAGTGATGCGCAGCATCCACTGGGATTTGCGGCGATGCTCCACCTGAGTGCCGCAGCGTTCGCAGCAGCCATCAACGACTTCTTCATTGGCCAGACCGACCTTGCAGGACGGGCACCAGTTGATGGCCATCTCCTGCTTATAGGCCAGGCCTCTCTTGAACATCTGCAGGAAGATCCACTGCGTCCACTTATAGTATTTCGGATCCGTCGTATTGACTTCGCGGTCCCAGTCAAAGGAGAAGCCGATGGACTTCATCTGCTCTTTGAAATGGGCGATGTTGTTCTCGGTGACGACCTTTGGATGGATCTTGTTCTTGATCGCGTAGTTTTCGGTCGGCAGGCCGAAAGCGTCCCATCCCATGGGGAACAGAACGTTATAGCCCTGCATGCGGCGTTTACGGGAAACGATATCCATGGCCGTATAAGGACGGGGATGACCTACGTGCAGGCCCTGTCCGGAGGGATACGGGAACTCGATCAGTGCATAATATTTCGGTTTTGTAGTATCATCATCTGCGTGAAAAGCGTGCTGCTCCTCCCAGATGTTCTGCCATTTCTTCTCTATGGCTTTGTGTTCGTAACGATTCAAACTTGGATCCTCCTTGGGTTCACTTAACAGGTACGATACGTAAAAATGTACCACGCTTTATTGTATAGAAAATCAGCGTAAAAATCAAGCAGACTTTCCATTTTTTACAGATACGATAGCAACGGGGCTGCCGATGGCTTTCGTGACACCGTTGGGCCGCAGAAGACCGGTCTCCGGATCCCGCAGGAAGACGCTTAAGCTGTCGTTATCCTGGTTGCCGGCATAGGCGGTCTGCTCATCCAAGCTCAGGGCAAATTCACGGGGTGTCTGGCCCTGGGCGCGGATGTGCTGGATCTGCATCAGGGTCTGGTTCTCACGCACCCGGTATACCGTAATGGTGTTCTCGCCCCGGTTGGAAATATACACGAAACGTCCATCACTGCTCACCCGGACTGCGGCGCCGGTATTTGTCGGATCCTGCGTACGGGTCGCCAGAAGATCCTGGACGAGGGTCATTTTTCCATCTTCGTAGATATAATGCAGCAGATGGTCCACGATCTCGGCTACCACATAGGCGTGACGTCCATCGGGACTGAAGACCATATGCCGGGGACCGTAGCCGGCCGGACATTCGATGGTCCGCTCCGGAATGGCGATCATCTCACCCGCGCCAGACAGGCGGAAGGCGGCCAGATGATCAGTACCCAGGTCACAAACATAGAAGAAGGAACCATCCGGTGCGAAGGTGACGCTGTGGGCGTGGGCCTTCTCCTGCCGATCCGGGTTCGGACCCTTGCCGGACCGGATCAGTTTATAACAGAGTTTGCCCAGGGATCCATCCGCCAGGATCTCATAGACCTGGACCGTGGCATCCACATACGAGGTGACCAGCAAAAAGTGCTCGTCCGGGGAAAGCACCACATGACAAAGCCCTAAGCTGGGCGCTTCTTTCTGAGAAGTACGCTCCAGCCCGCAGATCTCCCCTGCCGCATCCCTGTGGATTTCATAAGAAGACAGCCGGCCAGGACCTGCCTCCGGCTCTTCAACGCTGTACAGGACCGTTTCTTCTGCATTGACGCACAGATAGGTGGGTGACTCCTCCACGGCCATAAGCTTAGGCTCTGTGATCATACCCTGCTCCTGGGCAAAACCATAGATACCCTTGCTTTTTGTATTGGTATATGTTCCGACAAAAACATACTCTTTCATGCTAGTCCCTCCCTGGTACTGATCATGCATTGTTTAGAATTCCTCGGAGCCCTCATCCGACTCCGGCAGGATGGTTTCCAGAATACTATCACCGTAAATGAATTCACGCGCTTCGATGGGCTTGTCTGTAATGACACCGTCCACGTTCAGATCGACTGATTTCTGGAAGGTATCCTCGCGGTTGACCGTCCAGACAACGATCGTTTTATCCCGCAAATGTATGGTGGACACGATATTGCGGGTCACATAGGAGATGTTCATGCTGAAGAAATCCGCGTATTCCAGGTCATAGAACATACCGATCGAACCCCGCATCAGATAGCCGCAATACATGTTTTCATCGATGCTCTTGATTGTCTTCAGTGCATTGTAACTGAAGGACTGGATGATGCACTGGTCCTCCATCTCATAGGCCTGGATCACATCCATGGTGGCCTTTGCCAGTTCATCTGCCTTGTTGTAGGCATTGACCTTCAGTTCCACCAAGATCGTGATGTTCTGGTCCTTACAGAGCTCCAGCACTTCAGAGAACATGGGCAGATGCTGGCCTTCATCATCAGTTAAAGCGGACAGCTCCGCCGCGGTCAACGCACTGACCGGTTTGTTGATGCCCCAACAGCGGCGCAGTGTTTTATCATGATGTACACAGACAACGCCATCCTTGGTGAACTGCACGTCGATCTCCACCAGGTCTGCCTGGGCATCGATGCCGTCCTGAATGGCTCCTAGCGTATTCTCTCGGTAATTCGTGGTGTAGCCCCGATGGGCGATGACTGCAGTCTTCTCGGAGAAAAGCGCATTACTGAGACCTGTCCGGCGTACGGTATACAGCATCAGCACGTTGACCAGGAAGGTCAGAAGCACAGCCAGAAGCAGCATGCCGATGGTGAAACGCCCCTGTTTATGCGCCTTAGGATCCTTGAAGCGGATCAAAGGTGTGGCCTTCAGGTGCACCTCCGGCGCAACGGTCTGATAGTAATAAGACGCTGCGAAGGCGTAACCTGCGAAGGTAAAGAAACTGTAATTGATAAAGTTCAGTACCAGTCCTGCATAATGGGAAATGGTAAGCGTGACAGCCTTGCGGACCGAAGCTCTCGCGAACAGGCGGACCCCTGAACGGATGGCTCCGTATACGGAAAGGTTCAAGATCAGCAGAACTGCACCGACCATCAGTTCCCAGATTACGAGTCCTACAAGGATCCGTACCCAATGCTGTTTGAATAACTGCAGAGACTTCTTGATCGACTTAAAGCCCGAGACCTTCTCAGAAATGTGGATCTGGAAGGAGAACATGCCCACCACAGCCAGGATCAGAATGGCCGCCATGACCACACCGGCCAGCACGTTCATTGGAAACTGGCGGAAAGCAGAACGCACCAGTGTATCGATCAAGTCCAGATAGTTATTGGTCGAGTTCTGGATGAAGTACAGCAAAGAAGGGAACATCAGCACCAGCACGAGGAACAAGGCCCAGTTGCGGGGCTTCAGCAGTTCCAGTGTGCGCAGGAAGCCTGCCTTCGCCAACTGGAACCACCCGATCTTCTTTTTATAAAAGGCCTGCTGATAACTGATCGCAAGGCACTGGGTCTCAAAACCCTGAAACAACGCCAAAAGCAGGAAGATCACAAACAAAGCGAACAGGATCAGCGGATCAGTCAAAGCGGTGCGCGCATTCTGCGAAGAAATGTAATACACATTGGAAAAACGCAGTGCCAAGTGCAACAAAACTTCGCACAGCGGGAACCAGACCACTGCGCCGATGGCTTTGTAAATGATTTCCAGGAATGTCAGGTATCCCAGGCTGCTGGTAAACAGCCGGGATACCTGTTTCAGCGTTTGTTTCATGTAATCGGTCTTATTTCAGGTTGGATCAGTCCGCCAATGTACCCATGGGATCCCAGGGATCCAGATGGATCGGATCGCTTTCCAGAGCGGCCTTCTCTTCGTCTGACAGGTACTCCTTGCGGATCACTGCCTGGTATACAAAACGATCGAACCAGCTTGAAGTCATTAGATAGTAGCCCTTCTTGCCGTTCTCATCGCCCCAGCTGTTCTCGATCTTCCAACGGTTCGGCTGACCATTCTCATCCAGGTTGACACCGGTGATGACCATTGCGTGGTTCATCGCGCTGCGCCAGTACAGAAGGCCATCCTCTTTGGACAGATCGAAATTCATACCAAAGGCATTCTGATAATCAAAGGCCTGATCGTCCCAGACACCGGCCTTGCGCTGTCCGTCATATCCGACATCACTGCCGAACCAGACGATCTCGCCCGCTTTCAGCTGCTCGATGATCAGTTCCTTGACCCGCTCCATGGGCAGATTCAGGTAGCAGACCGGATAGCCGCCGCAGACATTGCCCAGATAGTCGACCGTATAGGTGCGGCCAAAGGGCTTGTTGAAGGTAGGCGCGTTGATCAGGGAGACATACTCCGTCAGATCCACGCCGATCTCATCCTTAAGGAATCCCAGAGGCGTAAGATCACGGACGATCCCGTAGTTTCCGTCCTTATCGGTATATTCGAAATCGAAGGACTTCGGCGGGACACCGAAATTGGTGCACAGGAAGCCATACATTTCATTGAGCATGCTTTCCTTGCGCTCTGCCAGCTGTTCGTCGGATTCACCAGCTCTGTAGGCGCGCTGGATCTCAGAAGCATAGATGCTCAGACGACGATTGATCAGGGAGTTCATGCGGAAGGTATGGGAGCTCTGGTAGGTCTCCTTCATGGCATCCTGGGGCACGACACCGTACTTTTCGATGACGTTGACCAGCATGTCCCACTGGCCGCCATCCTGGATGCCGGTCTGCAAAAGCCAGGTCATGACCCGGTCATCTGTGGGACGATCCTTAAGCGCGATCACAGTCTCCAGGAAATAATTGATCTTCTCGAATTTGTCCCAGAAGGCGGTATAGTTCTGGGAAAGTTCGAAGCTTTCGAGATTGTACTTTTCCGCGATCTTCTCTCTCAGAACATTCAGGCCTGCAAACAACCAGCAACGGCCGCTGGACATCTGATTGGCTGCCGGAAGCGTCTTCGCCTCGATGGAAAAATGGAAACGTTCTGCATTGCGTGCTTCGGAAACACTGCAGATCGTATCGACCGCGTTATCGGTCAAGGCGTGACTGACTGCCTTCAGCACCGGATTTGCCCGGAAGTTTTCCTCATAAACCGCAAGGTTGGCCTGTTCGATGGTATGCATCATATACTCCTTTCTGGGTTCTTGGAGATCAATTCTCCGTTGCTTCGGACGCTTTCAGGCGTTCTGCCTGATCCGTCGTGATGATATAATCCAGCATTTCGTCCAGATCCCCGTCCAGGATCTCGGTGATCCGGTGCGTCGTCCATTTGACGCGGTGGTCGGTCACTCTGGACTGTGGAAAATTATATGTGCGGATCTTCTCGCTGCGGTCTCCTGTACCGACCTGGCTGCGGCGGTCCGCTGATACACTGTCTTGTTGCTTTTTCAGTTCCATCTCATAGAGACGGGCACGCAGCACCTGCATGGCCTTCTCCTTGTTGCGCAGCTGGGACTTCTCATCCTGGCAGGTCACGACAAGGCCCGTCGGGAAATGGGTGATCCGGACCGCAGAGTCCGTGGTGTTGACACACTGTCCGCCGTTTCCGGATGCCCGATAAACGTCGATGCGCAGATCATTCGGATCGATCTCCACGTCCACTTCTTCTGCTTCCGGCAGGACCGCCACCGTAGCTGTGGAGGTATGGATTCTTCCTCCGGATTCTGTCGCGGGCACCCGCTGCACCCGGTGGACGCCGCTTTCATATTTTAATCTGGAATAGGCGCCCTGTCCCTGGACCATGAAAACGATCTCTTTGAATCCGCCGATCCCGTTTTCATTCACCGAAATGACCTCGACTTTCCAGTGGGCCCGCTCTGCGTAGCGGCTGTACATGCGGAAAAGTTCGGCGCCGAACAAGGCGGCCTCATCACCACCCGCACCTGCACGGATCTCCACGAAAACGTTCTTATCATCGTTCGGATCCTTGGGCAGAAGCAGGATCTTCAACTCCTGCTCCTTTTCCTGCCGCAGTTGCTCCGTCTGCTCCAGGTCCTCCTGGATCATACCGCGCATATCCTCGTCGGTCTCCTCCCGGAGCATGATCTGAGCATCCGCGATGTCCACAGAAGCTTTCTTCCACGCCTGATAGGTGTTGATCAGCGGGGTCAGCTGCGCATGTTCCTTCATGATCTTCTGCCACTGGGACTGATCACTGATGACAGAGGGATCATTGAGGCGCATGCCCAATTCTTCATAATGGCCGCATAAAGCGTCCATGCGTTCAAACATAATAATATCCTTTCACACACCGGTCGAGCCCGGAAAGGTCCTTTTGCACAGTGATGTCGGAAAAACCGGCTTCTGCAAGGATCTGGGGTACTGTCTCGCCCTGATCATAACCGATCTCCAGATATAATGCACCGCCGTTGTTCAATATGGCGGGTGTTTCCGCAGCGATGCGCCGGTATAGATCCAGTCCGTCGACGCCTCCATATAAGGCAAGCCGCGGTTCCTTCTGCACACGCTGGTCCAGCTTTTCCATATCCGCAGCAGTGATATAAGGCGGATTCGACAGGATCACGTCGAATTGCTCATTACGGACGCTTTGCGTCAGATCACTATGCAGGAATCGCACGGAATCGATCTTAAGAGCTTTTCTGTTGGTCTCTGCCACCCGCAATGCAGTATCCGACAGGTCGACACCGATGCCGGACCAGGTTGGGGCGAAATGGGCCAGACTTAAGGCGATGCAGCCAGTGCCGGTACCGATATCCAGAAAATGTACGTTGCGGTTCTTTTGATCCTCCAAAGCCCAGCCGACCAGAAGTTCCGTTTCCGGCCGCGGGACCAATACACCTGGGGCACATTGGTAACGCAGTCCCATGAACTCAGTGTAACCTAGAATATAGGCCAGCGGTTCCCCTGCAAGAAGGCGGTCCACAGCGGGCTGGATCAGGCGCTCGTCCACCTCCAGTTCCGGATGGGTCAGCCGCTTTGCGGTTGTTACATGCAGGATATCCTCGAAAAGGATCCTGAGGGACGCTTCCGCGTCATCCTGTCCATCAGCCAGAAGACAGTCTCTTAACTGTGCGTATAACCGGTCAAGCCGCATCATGTTCGATCTCTTTCTCCAGAACCGCCTGGAAGGACTGGATCGCGACCTCCAATTGCTCGAGGTCGGGTTCGCGGGTCGTCAGCTTCTGCAGCAGCAGTCCGGGATATACTAAAGCCGTTAAGAACTTATTATCATATTTTGCGGAAAGTTTCAAGACCTCATATGAAATCGACGCGACCGCAGGGATCAGCGCCAGCCGGTACAGCACCTTCAGCAGCGGATTATGTACCTGGATCACCATGAACAGCAGGATGCTGATGAACATGATGATGAAAAGAAAGCTGGTACCGCAGCGCTTATGCAGACGGGTGCACTCCTTCGCGTTCTCCGGCGTCAAGGGACGGCCGGACTCATAGCAATTGATGGTCTTATGCTCCGCTCCGTGGTATTCAAAAACACGGCGGATATCCTTCATGCGGGAAATAAGGACGATGTACAGCAGGAAGATGATCATCCGCAGGAAGCCCTCGATCAGGTTGGTGACCCAAAGGACAGGGATCACCTTCTCAATGAGGCTGCCGATCAGACTGGGCAGGACCACAAAGATGGCCAGGGCAAGGCAAATGGAAAACAGGACCGTGCCTGTCATCAAAAGCTTGTTGACCAAGGGAGAATGCTCCTTCTCCTGGGCCTTCTCCTCCTCTGTCATACCGATCTCCGCAGAAAAGGTCAAGGTTTTCATACCGATGGTCAAGGATTCGATAAAGCCGACGATGCCCCGGATGAAGGGAACGCCCAACACTTTATAGCGGGCGGACCAGGATTCATAAGGGGTCATTTCGGTACGGATGGTACCCTCCGGCGTGCGCACGGCGACCGCGTATTCATGGCGGCCTTTCATCATCACGCCCTCAAGGACCGCCTGTCCTCCGATCGAATAGCAGGAATTCGGCATACTATTTCCTTTCTATGTGAAAACCGGCCAGAGATGCCTCCGGCCGGTTTTTCGTTTTGAACATGATTACTTATTGTTGCCCAGACCGTATTTACGATTGAATTTATCGATACGTCCGCGTGCAGCAACTGCCTTCTGCGTTCCTGTATAGAACGGATGGCACTTGGAGCAGATTTCAACCGTGATCTCCGGCATGGTGGAACCTACAGTAAATTCGTTACCGCAATGGCAGCGGACCTTTGCCTGATAATACTTCGGATGAATGCCTTCTCTCATGTGATTCACCTCTTTCATGGAAATTCGTGTGTTATAGATTTCCGACCCATAACCACGTGAATGATAAACCTTGTAGATTATAGCACAGGCGTTTGCTCTTTTCAAGCTTTATTTTCAGTTTTTTCTATGTTATACTGGCCAAAAATACGAGGAAGGATCAAGATCATGGAACGAATCATCTGGAAGCCGGGCAATATGGTATATCCTGTGCCCCCGGTGCTTGTTACCTGCCGCGACCAGGGCATCGATGATGTGATGACAGCCGCCTGGACCGGTACCGTCTGTTCAGATCCCGCCATGTGCTTTGTGTCGATCCGGAAAGAAAGGTTTTCCCATGATCTGATCGAACACAGCCGCGCTTTCGCCATCAATCTGCCCTGCAGTGCATTAAAAAGAGCCGTTGATTACTGTGGCGTGAAAAGCGGACGTGACGAGAATAAATTCGAGACTGCTCATTTGCAGACACTGGAAGGTTCCAAGCTGGATCTGCCCTTGCTGGCCGATGCTCCGGTGAATATCGAATGCAGTGTGACCGAGATCCTGCGTCTGGGGTCCCACGATATGTTCCTGGGCAAGGTGGAAGCCGTCAACATCGATCCTGCCCTTCTGGATGACCAGGGCCGCCTGCATCTGGAGAAAGCTGGACTGATCGCTTATTCTCACGGAACCTACTTCGAACTGGGCAAAGCCATCGGTACCTTCGGCTGGACTGTGCGCAAGCATCAGAAAAGAAAACCTGCAAGACGTAAATAAAAGGAAAACTGCCGTCCGTGATCATAGCGGACGGCAGTAATTGTTTAAGCAGCTTGAGACTCAGGCCTTGCCGACAGAACCGAACAGTTCCATCTTCTCCTTGACCTTAGCCTTGATGGCTTCGGTACCGGGAGCCAGCAGTTTACGAGGATCAAAGCCCTTGCCCTGCAGATCCTTGCCAGCTTCGATATATTTACGAGTTGCTTCCGCGAATACCAGCTGGCACTCGGTGTTGACGTTGATCTTGGAAACGCCCAGAGTAACAGCCTTCTTGATCATGTCATCCGGAATACCGGTACCACCATGCAGAACCAGCGGCATCTCGCCGGTCTTCTGCTGGATCGCATCCAGAGCTTCGAAGTTCAGGCCAGCCCAGTTTGCCGGATATACGCCATGGATGTTGCCGATGCCGGCAGCCAGCATATCGACACCCAGATCAGCGATCATCTTGCACTCTTCAGGATCTGCAACTTCGCCTGCGCCGATGACGCCGTCTTCCTCACCACCGATGGTGCCGACTTCGCACTCAACGGAGATACCCTTGCTGTGGCAGATCTCGATGATCTCTTTGGACTTGGCAATGTTCTCCTCCAGCGGGAAATGAGAACCATCAAACATGATGGAAGAGAAACCAGCTTCGATGCAGGCCTTGGCGCCTTCATAGGTACCATGATCCAGGTGCAGAGCGACCGGAACGGTGATGCCCAGAGATTCGTCCATAGCCTTGACCATAGCAGCAACGGTCTTGAAACCGGTCATATACTTACCAGCACCTTCGGAAACACCGAGGATGACGGGAGAGTTGAGTTCCTGAGCCGTCTGCAGAACAGCCTTGGTCCACTCCAGGTTGTTGATATTGAACTGACCGACCGCATAGTGACCGGCTTTTGCTTTCTTTAACATTTCTGTTGCAGATACTAACATTTGGAAGCCTCCTATTGTTGGAATATGATACAC
>CADBPG010000150.1 GCA_902796435.1 uncultured Eubacteriales bacterium
CATGGACGGAAAGATCAGCCAGGAAGAGTTGACTGAAAAACTGAGCAAGGCCGAGCGGGACTATCAGGAGGACAACATCCGGAAGGGTCTGATCGGCTCCATTATGCTGCAGGATCCGGACAAGTACAATGAACTGCAGAGAATCGCGGTGGAAGAGAGCCGTTTAGGCATCCCTTTGATCATCGGCCTGGATGTCATCCATGGCTTCCGCAGTGTATACCCCATCGCTTTGGCAGAAGCCGGCGCCTTCGATCCGGATCTGTTCCGGCGCACAGCCCATATGGCAGCCAAGGAATCCCGCACCCAGGGCATCTCCTGGCATTTCGCACCCATGATCGATGTGGGCCGGGACTCCCGGTGGGGCCGGGTCTCTGAAGGCCCGGGCGAGGATCCCTATCTGGCCAGCCGCTTTGCGGAGGCCAAGATCCATGGTCTGCAGGACGGTGCCTATGAGGATGCTTCAGACGGTACAGAGCGTCGTGAGAACTACGTCGCAGCTTGTATGAAGCATTATGTTGCCTATGGAGCTGCGGAATCTGGCCGGGACTATAACACCACTTCCATGAGCATTTCCCAGCTGCATAATGTCTATCTGCCGCCGTTCAAGGCAGCGACTGAAGCCGGTGCCGCCACGGCCATGGCATCCTTCAACGACCTGAACGGTGTCCCCTGCACGGTCAATACCTATACGCTGCGCCGCACGTTGAAAGAACGGTACGGCCTTCAGGGCTTCGTCGTCAGCGATGCGAACGCGATCCGTGAGTGTATCGATCATGGTATCGCGGCAGATCGGTACGATGCTGCCCGCCAGGCCGCGAATGCCGGTATGGACATGGATATGGGCACGTCCATTTATATCGAGGAACTGAAAAACGCCGTAGAGCGAGGCGATGTGTCTATGGAGGTCATCGATGAAGCCGCCCGCCGCATCATCTCTGTTAAGATGTGGCTGGATCTGTTCGACCATCCCTACATCAGTGATGAGGCAAAGCACCGGTATGACAAACTGCCGGCAGAGCATGTGGGCCTGACCCTGGAAGCGGCCCAGAAATCCATCGTCCTGTTGAAGAACGATGCACATGTCCTGCCCTTGAAGAAAGAGCAGAAGATCAGCCTGGTGGGCACTTTGGCCAATAACCCTACCGAGATCATCGGTGCCTGGGCCATGAGCTGGAAGAGCGAGGACTGCGTGAGCATCCTGGATGGTCTGAAAAACGCTGGCGCCAAGGTCGAGTACTTCCCCTGCGGCGGCCCGGCTGAGAACATCAATGAAGAGGAGATCGCGCAGGCGGCCGCCTACGGTGATGTGATCGTGGCCGTGGTCGGTGAATACAGTGCCATGAGCGGAGAGGCCTCGTCCCGTGCAGATACCACGCTGCCCGGCAAACAGAGAGAACTGCTGGAAAAACTCCTGGCCACCGGTAAACCGGTCGTTGTCGTTTTGATGAATGGCCGTGCGCTGGCGCTGGGTTGGGAAGCGGAGCATCTGTCGACCATGGTCGAAGCATGGCAGCTGGGTATCCAGATGGGTAACGCGGTGGCGTCGGTCCTGTTCGGCGACTACAATCCCACCGGCAAGCTGGCCGCGTCCTTCCCATACGTGACCGGACAGCTGCCCCTATATTACAACCATCCGTCAACCGGTCGTCCAGGCGGCAAATTCAAATTCACTTCCAAGTATATCGACGCTCCGTTCGAACCGGTCTTCCCCTTTGGATATGGCCTTTCCTATACCACGTTTGCTTATTCTGATCTGGAAGTCAAAGAGGCTGAGGATGCATTAAGCGTCAGTGTTAAGGTCAAGAACACGGGTGCGGCCAATGGAACGGAGACGGTCCAACTGTATATGCAGGATGTGACAGCGTCCCTGGTCCGCCCGGTCAAGGAGCTGAAAGGCTTCGCAAAAGTCACCTTGGCGCCTGGAGAGGAAAAAGAGGTCGTACTGAAATTGAAGAAGGCTGACATGGGCTTCTACAACAATGACGGCGTCTATGTCCTTGAAGATGGTAAGTTCCGCATCTTCGCGGGCGGCAGTTCCGCGGATACGCTGATGCAGGAATTGACGCTTGAATTCTGATCAGGATATGATCCGGATACTCTTCATCTGCTGGGGCAATATCTGCCGCAGCCCCATGGCAGAATTCATCATGAAAGATCTGGTCCAGAAAGCAGGATGCTCCGACCGGTTTGAGATCGCCTCCGGCGCCACCAGCGATGAGGAGGTCTGGAACGGTGTGGGCAATCCGGTCTATCCACCTGCGCAGAAGATCCTGGAAGAGCATGGAATCTCCTGCGCGGGCAAGCGGGCCCGGCAGATCACAAAAGCGGACTACGACCTGTATGATCTTTTGCTCTGCATGGAGCGGATCAATGTGCGGTACACCCGGCAGATCATGGGTGGGGACCCGGAACAGAAGATCCACCTGTTGCTGGATTATACCGACCGCCAGGGGCAGGAAGTTGCGGATCCCTGGTATACACGGGATTTTGAAAGTGCCTGGAATGATATCCTGGAAGGGTGCCAGGGCCTGCTTACGACACTGCAAGAGACAAAAATACCGGAGTACTGAGATCTTCTCTCAGCACTCCGGTGTATTTTTATTTACTGAATGTTCAGGTTCAGCTGGGCCTCCGGCAGGTCCTCGGAAGTCACACGTAATTGTGCGGTTCCGGGTTCCAGTCCGGCACGAAGCACCAGTGTGGCTTTGCCGTTCCAGGTCCTGCGCCTTCCCGTACCGAAGTTCTCATCGGTGCAGGGGTTGTTGGAACCAAAGCCCTCCAACACGGCGCCTCCGCTGACAAAGGCGGACAGCTCCCGGTCTTCATCATAGACACGGCGGCCTTCTGCATCGACCAAAGTGGCGGTCACATAGGTCAGTTCCATACCGTCTGCCACCAGCGGTGTCCCATCGGCTTCCAGACGGACGCCCACGGCATGACCGGTGGTCTGCAGCGTATCCTCAGCGATCACAGCCCCGTCTTTATAGGCAACCGCCTTCAACGTACCCGGCTGGTAGGGGACCGTCGCATAGAAGATCATCTCTTCCGGCTCCGCGGTGGCGGCCAGTGTGCCGTTCAGGTAGAACTCTACACGGTCACAGTCTGCATAGGCTTCCACATCCACAGGCTTGCCGATGTACTGATCCGGATAGGTCCACAGCGGGCGGACATCATGCCAGTGGAATCCGGTACCCATGACCTTGCGACCTGCATACTGTGGCGGATTGGTGAACAGATGGACACCCTTGTCCTTGCCCCAGATCACAGCGCGGTAGTAGGAGCGGGGCAGCCGCTCACCATCCAGCGCCAGATCGCCCTGGAAGCAGGAAAGCCATGGCCAGCCTGCCATCAGACCGGTCTTTTCCTTTTCTTCCTCCCAGTAGGATCTGCCGGCACCGGCTTCACCCAGGTTATCATGGGCGGTCCACATGAAGTCACCGACCACATGTGCATTCTTGAAGACTGCCTCCCGGTTGCCCCAGGCATCGATGCCTTCGGTCTCGGTGCCCTGCAGCACCTTGTCCGGGAAAAGCTTGTGGAACTGTTCGTAATTGCGGAAACTGTAGTTCAGGGAGACGATGTCCAGATTGCTGATCATGGAGATCCAGCGGCGGTTGGTCTCGTCCTTGTCTGCATAGGGATCGATGCGGGGTGGAGGACCACCGGGGCCGCCCGGAAAGCCGTCACAGGTCAGGTCCTTAGGCAGGAACATGCCACCGCAGGTGACCAGACGGGAAGGATCCAGGGTGCGGATCCAGTCGGCCTGTGCCTTCATCCAGTATTCGCAGTTGGAATACCCGTTCGCTTCCTGGATCTCGTTGCCGAAGGACCAGCAGTAGACGGAGGGATGGTTCCGGTCGCGGCGGACCGTATATTCGATATCACGCTTCCACCAATCCTCGAACCAAAGATGATAATCATTCTGGTTCTTGCCGGTGCGCCAGCAGTCGAAGAATTCGTCCAGTACCAGCATGCCCAGTCTGTCACAGGCATCCAGCAGGGCATCCGATGGCGGATTGTGGGCTGTGCGGATCGCGTTGAAGCCGGCGGCCTTCAGGTTGCGGATCTTGCGTTCTTCCGCGCGTGGCAGGGCTCTTGCACCCAGGATCCCGTTGTCATGGTGGATGCAGCCGCCAAACAGGGTGATCTTCCGGCCGTTGATCTTCATGCCTTCCGTGGCAGAGATCGTGATCTCGCGGATACCGACCTTGCGGCAGGTCTCATCCGCTTCTTCGCCTTCCGCCTGCACGGTGATCTGTAGGTCATAGAGGTTCGGGTCCACATCGTCCCAAAGATGGGCATCTGTTACAGGCAGCAGAAGTTCAGCCTCCTGCTGGCCCTTTGCCGGAACGATCTTGGTGATCGAGGCTTCTGCGACCTGTGCGCCCTGATAAGAAAGCCGGGCCTGGATGCAGGTGGTCTTGTTCATGGACAGACTATTGGTGACAGCCATCTTGACCTTTACGATGGACTGCTCCTTACCCACGACGGGCGTGGTGACGGCCAGATCCCGGGGATCCAGGTACACCGGCGCACCGACGAACAGGGTCACGTTGCGGAACAGGCCGCCGCCGGAATACCAACGGGAGGAAGGCTGCATCGTCTGCGTGGTGATGTCCAAAGTGTTCGGCAGATCGGAGCGCAGAAGATCGGTGATGTCCAGGGTATACGGGGTGTAGCCATAGGGGTGCATCCCGATCCTGTCCTCATTCAGGATGATCTCCGCATACATGTAAGCGCCGTCCAGATTCAGGAGGATCCGCTTGCCCTCCCATTCTGCAGGCTTGTCAAAGACTTTGGTATAGGTGGCGAAATGGTCTCCCGTGAAGCCGACCTTGGATCCGCCGACGGCATCCTTGCTGCGTGGAAGATCCAGAACAAAGTCGTCCGGAAGGTTGATCGATACGGTATTGGGATTCTTCTCCCAAGGCAGTACTTTGCCCAGAGAACGTTCCCAACCGAAGTTGAAAAGAATAGGTTTCATAGATCGGAACTGCTCCTTTCTGGATTGTTGGTTCCAGTATAGGAGGCGCCTGTGCCAGAAACAATATCGAAAGGCGTGAAAAAGGTTGTCCTTTGTAACAGATTCCGTTATAATAAGGAAAATAGGATCAGATACGATAGAATGGAGTGACAGATCATGGAAGAGCAGCATCGGATCGTGCAGCATCTCTCTGTCTCTCGCATGAAGATCCGTGCTGGGCGGGACGTATCCTTTGCCATCGAGGGAGAGGTACTGCCCGGGCGGCGCCATGGTAAGCAGATGCTCCATGACCACGCCCACTATGAACTGGTTTTTGTGGAAGATGGGGAACTGATCCAGCACCTGGAAACAGGGCATTTTCATTATCATAAGGGCGATGCCTGCTTTCTCAACCGGAATACCCGCCACCTGGAAGGTTTTGAAAGTGACTGTGACCTGGTCTTCGTCAATCTTCCGCCGGAGTTTTTGCACGCATTGCTGGACATGCAGGATCTGTCCCTGCGCAAGCCCCAGTACCGGGAGCGTATCCTGGCAGAATTCATCCGGGACAATGAACATGCAGGTGGTGCAGAATATATTGATTTTGCCGCAACGATGCAGGATGGCGATCGGGCCTGCTGGATGATCTCGCAGATCCTGCACAGGATCATGGAGGAGCTGGCTGCCGCAAGGGTAGGCTATGGCTATCGGGCGATGGCCCTGCTGCTGGAACTCTTCAGTGTTCTGGAGGATCCGGAGTATTATCACGCGGCCAGGATCCGGCTGGATTCGGACCCGGAGGAGTTCGTCTATCTGCGGGTGCGCAGGTATCTGGAGGAACGGCACGGCCGCTTCAGCCGGGAAGAGCTGGCGCGGGTCATGCATTACAGCCCGGACCATCTGAACCTCATCGTCAAGCGGCACAGTGGTCTGACCTTGACGGGACTGGGCCAGTCGATCACCATGGAAGAGGCCAGACAACTGATGCTCAGGACGGACATGAGCATTTCCCAGATCATGCAGCAGCTGAACTATACGAACAGAAGCCACTTCTACCAATTGTTTGAAAAAGAAACCGGAATGAAACCCGGTGCATGGAGACAGGCACAGCAACATAAGGAGGTCAAATCATGTTGATCGAAAACGGAACCATCTGGACAGATACAGACGGAGCAGTCCTGCATGCCCATGGCGGCCATATGCTGCAGGTGGGTGACACCTGGTATTGGTATGGAGAGGACCGCAGAGACAATCTTTATGTCAGCTGCTACGCCTCCAAGGATCTGGTACACTGGACATTCCGCAACCATGTACTGCGGACCGACTCACCCGCAGAGGCCTGCCGGGTCCGGGCTGATCTGCGCCTGACAAGGGAGGACGGAGGCAAGGTCAATATCGAGCGCCCGAAGGTCCTCTATAATGAAAAAACGGGCAAGTATGTCATGTGGATGCATTATGAAAACGGCAAGGATTATCTCTGCGCCGCTGCAGCCGTTGCTACCTGTGAAACCCCGGACGGTGATTTTGTCTATCATGGCAGCTTCAACCCTTATGGGGAAATGTCCCGGGACTGCACCCTGTTCCAGGATGAGGACAAAGCCTACTTCCTTTCGGCATCGCGGGACAACGCGGATATGCACATGTACCGCCTGCAGGAGGACTGGTTGAATATCGAGAAGCTCTCTGCCAACTTCTGGCAGGGAGAATACCGAGAAGCTCCGGCGCTGGTCAAGAAGGATGGACAGTATTATATCTTCTCTTCCTTCTGTACCGGCTGGGCGCCGAACCAGTGTAAATACGCGAGAACGACCTGTCTGGAGGATGGGTTCGGGCTGCTCACAAAGGTGGGGGATGAAACGACCTATCATTCCCAGCCAGCTTTTATCCTGACAGTCGAAGGCAGTGAGACCACCTCCTATATTTATGTCGGGGACCGCTGGGACGGTCAGGATTACTTTAATTCCCGCTACGTCTGGTTCCCGTTGGAATTTGCTGCAGATGGCAGCGTCCGGATCATCTCCTGCGAGCGTTTTGATCTGGATGTGCAGACTGGAAGATGTACCATATTGTGACAATAAAGGAGAAATGAAAATGGCTGTACTACAGAACCCGATCATACCTGGCTATTATCCGGATCCAAGTATCTGTCGCGTGGGCGATGACTATTACATTGCCTGTTCCAGCTTCGAACTTTTTCCCGGGATCCCGATCTTCCACAGCCGTGATCTGATGCATTGGGAGCAGATCGCGAATGTAATGACAGCAAACAATGGCTTTCATATGGAGGCCAACTGCGGCATCGGCGGCCTGATGGCGCCGACTTTGCGGTATCACGATGGAACGTTCTATATGATGAACACCAACTTTGCTGATCGAGGCAATTACATCGTGACAACCAAGGACCCGGCAGGACCCTGGTCGGAGATCCATTGGCTCGATGATATTCCCGGTATCGATGCTTCACTGTTCTTTGATAACGACGGACAGTGTTACGTGATGGGCACCGGCAATGTTTGGGATAATGGTGCCGGTGTCATGGAACGGGGCATCTGGGTCGCAAAATATGATATCGAGCAGTACAAGATCATCGGAGCGCCATTTACGATCTGGAACAGCGCGCTGCGCGGCGCAGCGTCTCCAGAGGCACCGCACCTGTATCATGTGGGCGACTACTACTATCTGCTCATCGCCGAAGGTGGAACAGAGCATTTCCATTCTGTGGCTGTAGCCAGAAGCAAAGATCTGTTCTCATTCTTCGAGGGGTTCCCGGGCAATCCGGTGCTGACACACCGGCATATGGGCTATCATTGCCCAATCACGAATGTGGGACATGCGGATCTTGTAAAACTGCCGGACGGCAGCTGGTACGCGGTGTTTCTCGGCAGCCGGCTGATCGATGGGACGTGTAAAAACCTGGGGCGTGAGACCTTTATCTGTCCGGTCATCTGGGAGCGTGGCTGGCCCATGTTCTCACCAGAGACAGGAAAAGTTGAGTGGTTCTATCCGGCGCCTGGCTGCCTCGCGGAGGATATCTGCCGGCCGGAGCAGGAGCGAGATGAATTCGACAGTGCAGAGCTTCCGTTGTACTGGACCTTCTGGGGCACACCCTATGAGAAATTCTGGTCGATCCAGGATTCCTGCCTTAAGTTACGATGCATTCCGCAAAGGGCAGATGATGCATTAAGGCCCATGGGCTTTGCCCCAACGGTAGACAAGACGGCGTATAGGGCATTTGTTGCCAGGCGCCAACGGCAGCCCAAGGCACAGATCACGACAAAAATGCACTTTGTCCCGCAGGAAAAAGAAACCGCCGGCCTCCTGGTGGTGCAGGCGATGAACCATCAACTCCATTTTGTGCGTTGCACAGAAGAGGGAAGGCAGCTCTTGCGGGTCATTGCGGTCACCTGTGATTTTACTTCTATGCCCTTCATCCCCGGCTTCTCCAGCAAGACACAGCATCAGGTGCTCGCGGAGGTCGGCTATGGCGCGGCGGATGTCGTGCTCAGGATCTGTATGGACGGAGAGGACTGGAAACTGTATTACGGGACAGAAGAAGCAGAACTCAAAGAACTCTGCGCCTTTGACGGCCATATGATCAATCCGGAACAAGTCGGTTGTATGGTCGGCACCATGCTGGGCATGTATGCCAGTGGCAATGGAACAGACAGTCAGCATACAGCGGCGTTTGACTTTTTTGAACTTGTTTAAGGTTTGTACCACGCAGTAAGGAGTATAGGTATGACTACATTCATGGAAGCGATCCAGAGCCGGCACAGTGTGCGGCAGTACTTGGACAAGCCGATCCCCGAGGAGATCCGCAAGGAACTGGACGCATATGCGGAAGAACTGAACCGCCAGGGGAATCTTCATATGCAGATCCTGTATGATGAGCCGCAGTGCTTTTCTTCCCGTATGGCACATTACGGCAGGTTCGAAAACTGCAGTAATTATATCGTCATGGCAGGAAAAAAAGCCGCGGATCTGGAAGAACGCAGCGGCTTCTTTGGTGAGATGCTGGTGCTCAAGGCACAGACGCTTGGCCTGAACACCTGCTGGGTGGCGCTGACTCATGGAAAGAGCCAGGCGGCGCTCGGCCCGGACGAAAAAGAGGTCATCATCATCGCGCTGGGCTATGGAAAAACGCAAGGTACACAACGCAAAAGCAAGACCGCATCTCAGGTCAGCAATGTACACGCGGAAGATCCGGAATGGTTCAAAAACGGGATCGCGGCAGCTTTGCTGGCGCCGACGGCAGTCAATCAACAGAAGTTCCGGTTTGAACGGAACCAGCAGAAAGTGACCGCAAAAGCAGGCTGGATCGGCACCTGCCTGAAGATCGATCTGGGCATAGTCAAATGCCACTTCGAGATCGGAGCAGGAAAGGAAAACTTCATCTGGGGCTGAGGTGTCAGAAGGAGGAAAGCTGCAGGCATCCCTCCTGCACTTCCATCTTTCGTACCCGGGCGGTTCTTGCTTCTACATACCCGCCATCAGAACGGGGCTGAAGATCCCGTCCGTGATACACCATGTAAAACGCGCCCTTCCAGAAGAGTACGCTGTTGTGTCCGGTGCCTTCTTCTTCCGCGTTTTTGATCAGTAAAGGTGCGAAGAAGCCGCCCTCGGTGTGCTTGATGAATGCGACCTTTGTCAGGTCCGGTTCATCGCTCTTTGCGGCAGCATAACCGATATGGTAGCTGTCATCCTGGAAGCAGCCGCCACTGTACATGACATACTGCCAGCCATTATGCTGCAGCCAGAACGGCCCTTCGATGGTGTGCCAGATGATGCCGTCTTTGCAGTTGGGCGGGTAGATCTCCTCATCAAAAGTGGGGATGACCTTTTCTGCAGGTTCGTACGCCGGCGTCCAAGGGTCCAGCAGACGGTCCACATAGATGCGCACACCCTTGCGGCCAGGGCCTAAATACTCTTTTACATACCAGAGGAAGAGGCCGGCTTCGGTTTCCACCACGTGGGAATCGATGGAAAAATGGTCGAACAAGCGTTTTTCGTGCATAAAGGGGCCCAACGGACTGTCTGCGACGGCCACATGCAGGTTTTCAAAGGTATCCTCGGTGTCGAAGGAAACGTACATGTAGTATTTCCCTTGATAATAGATCACGGAGGGTGCCCAGAAAGCGTGGCCTGTGCGGAACTGCGTCACAACACCTTCATACTGCCACACGCCGAACAGGTCGTCAGTAGAGTAAGCCTCTACGCCTTGCTCTGCGGTGACATACAGGTACAATTTCCCCTGGTCTTCAAAGATGAACGGATCCGGCTGGCTTTTGCCTTGTACATCGAATTTCAGTTTCATAGCAGTCTCTTTTCTGTAGATTTACGAAAACAATGACGATACTATATCATAAAGTATCACATAACAAAGCAATATTGCAAGGAGGTTTCAAATGGACAGAGTTACATACAGCAAGAATGGTCAGGCCATGCCGGCGCAGGTGCTGCCCGTAGGGCCGGAGGCCTTCGCAAAGCAAGAGGGCACGACGATCACCTGGCTGGGTGGTGCAGGGATCCTGATCAACAGCCGGGGCACGACGATCCTGGTCGACCCGCTGCTGATGGGTTTCGATATGCCGCTTTTGTTCGATATCCCGCTTACGGTGCAGGATGTTCCGAGCCTGGATGGATATCTGGTGACACATATCGACAATGATCATTGCAGTCATGAGACGGCAGAAGCGCTGCGCCCGGTCTGCAAGTCCTACCACGCGACGCAGTATGTGGCCAGTGAAATGATAAAACACGGTGTTGCAGCTCAGGGTCATGACATCGGTGATACTTTTTCTGTCGGGGATGTAAAGGTCCGGCTGACGCCGGCGCGCCACAATTGGCAGAACTATATGGAAGAATTCTCCTTCCGCGAATGGAAAGAGGAGGATTACTGCGGTTTCTGGTTCGATACACCGGATGGCAGCATTTGGCTGCCGGGCGACTCTCAACTGCTGGAATGCCAGTTGGAGATGCCGCAGCCGGACGCGATCCTGTTCGACTTCTCTGACAATATCTGGCATATCACGCTGGAAGGCGCGATCCGCCTGGCCAATACGTATCCGAACGCAAAACTGCTTTGCATCCATTGGGGTACGGTGGATGCGCCGGCCATGGAGCCTTTCAACGGGGATCCGAACAATCTGCTGGAACGGGTGGTCAATCCTGAACGGATCCTGCCGGTATATCCAGGTGAGAAATGGAAACTGGCATGATCGATCCGGCGGCACAGTTGTTTGGGATCATGAGCCACAGCCCGCTGGGACTTGAAGAGACGCTCGTCAAACTGCAGAAGATCGGATTCTCTTATATCGAACCTTGCCTCGCGATGGAACCGATCCCCGGCTTTGAGAAAGCTTTCTGGCCGAAAGAAGTGTTTTCTGCCCAGGTACCGTTGCTTCGGTCACTGGGCCTGCAGTTGCGCTCAGCGCATATCGTTGGCGCAGACCTCCTGAGGGAAGCCGACTGGCTGCTGCAGATAGCCAGGGAGCATGGGATCAGGTTTTATGTGGTGAAGGTGCCGCAGGATCTGGATCGTGCATCATTGGATCACGCTGCTGCGGACTATTGTCATCTGGCAGATGTGTTGGCAGATGCGGGGATCCGTCTTGCGCTTCATAATGATGCGGAGGAGATCGAGAGAAGAGTCGATGGGATCAGCGCGTATGAATATCTGATCAACCGCTGCCAGGGAAAACTGTACGCCCAGGTCGACATCGGATGGATGCATTATGCAGGAGAAGATGTGCTGGAATTCCTGGAACGGCAGAAGGAGCGTGTTCTTTCGATCCACTATAAGGACTTTGACGCACAAGGCCAGCCTGCCCACATCGGGCAAGGTGCCGTGAAGGTAGAAAGCATTGCCCGTGCGACCCGCGCATGGAACCTCTGGCCGGTACTGGAGACTGCTTTATTTACAGACAAAATGTTTCAGGATCTGGAAGAGACCCTTGCCCGCATGAGGGCCTGGGGCTAAGCCGGAATCAAAAAAGACCCGCAGTGAAGCGGGTCTTTTGCTATATCTGAAAACGTTGAAAGCTTCGGAGGGTACTGATCTTATGGGCGCCATCCGCACTGCTTTAGACTGTTTCATGGACTGACTTTTGAACCAGACGGTCAGATGACCTTCTTTTCCTTCCATTTGCCGCTGCGGAAGCGGATGATGTCCAGGATCATTTTCAAGGTCCAGTCCAGGACCATGGCCCAGGTGATGCCGACGATGCCCAACTTCAGCCACAGGCCAAGCACGAAGGACATGGCGGTCCGGAATACGACTGTGCAGACGATGGAAGACCAGAAGCTGAACTTCACGTCGCCCGCGGCGCGCAGGCCGGAGGACAAGGGAATCGCGAAGGGCTGGACGGTCGCCGCGAAGATATTGTGGATGATCACGATCACCCAGATATAGTGCCGGGTCTCTGCGGAAATGGAGTACAAG
>CADBPG010000151.1 GCA_902796435.1 uncultured Eubacteriales bacterium
AACCTAAAACAGGTCCAGAGAACTGTCCAGATAGATCTCCTCACGCACCACAAGCTGGTATTCCGGCTTCGTCATGTAGTAGAGCAGGAATTCCAGAAGGATGGCGCTGCCTAAGCTGCGGCCCTCGATCTTGAAATGTGAGAATCCTTCCGGCAGATATATGTTTTTAATGTCCTCGATGCCGATGAAGCCTGGATTCTGCATGGCGTCGGAAAACCGGTAGCCCCGCTCAGCGGTGGGGGAGACGCAGATGTGGTCCGCACAAGATTCTCCTAAGCTTTTCCGGCTGACGTTTTCATAGCAGGCCTTTCTGTCGGGACAAGCAAACCAGCAGCACTCGTTGCAGAGGAATTCCACCTTCTGCTTTTCTTGTGCGGATAGGGTGGCCAGCTGGTCAAAGGCCTTGTTCAGCCGGAAGTCCGGCACGACGAAGCGAAACGCGTCACGGTCCAGCTCCTTCTTGAACTGGTCAAAACCTGTCAGGACCTTAGTGGTGGAGGAGACGAAATACAGTCCAGGGTAGTGCTGCTTCAGATACTCCAGCAGCAGGTCGGAGGTCAGGATGATGCCGCCATTTTCCTCAAACAAGGCGCAGAGCGCGTTGCATTTTTTATCGTACAGATGCTCCTCCGTAAGCAGAGAATTGCTGAAGGTGAGCCGGGCAGAGATTCCGTAAGTGCGCATCAGCGCGGCCACATCTTCGGGCCGGGCATCGCCAAAGCCCACACGGCCGCTGCCCCAGAGGCAGTCGCCCGGCGCGCCATAGATCGAACCGATCTCACACCAGTCATAAAAATACTCCCTGTGTGTACGGAACAAAGGGAGAAAGACAGAATAGAATTCGTAAAATTCAAATAATCCGGGCAGATGATAGTAGGCTTTCATGATCTATAATTCCTTTGCATGCCTGTTGATTATAGCACTTGCGCAGGAAAACTGCAAATGATATACGATGTCCTGTTACAGAAGCTGAAAAGGTCAATTTTTGCAACCATTGGTCACTATTTGAACATTGTTCTGGTGTACACGTATATTTAAAATTAAAATGAAGCAAAAAATGAGTATACACAGGAGGAATGACGGATGGAGTATAAGCCTTTGAAAGTCGGCGTGATTGGAACGGGTATGATCTGCCGGATCTACATTGACAACATTGCAAAACGATTTGAGATCGTCCAACTGGAAGCCGTCGCGGACATCGCGATCGAAAAAGCGGAAGAAGTCGCCAAGATCTATGGTGTCCGCGCCTGTACGGTCGACGATCTGCTGGCCGATCCTGCGATCGATATCGTGCTGAATCTGACTCCGCCTTTTGTCCATTACGATATTATGAAACGTGCGCTTCTGGCCTGGAAACATGTATATACGGAAAAGACATTTACCATGAATACGCAGGAAGCGGCCGAACTGGTGGCTTTGGCTAAGGAAAAGGGCCTGATGATCGGTTCCGCGCCGGATACCTTCTTCGCCAGCTGGGTACAGAAGGCGCGGGAGATCATCGACAGTGGACAGCTAGGCCGCATCACGTCCTTTGCCATGGTGGGAAACCGGGACAATGACCGGATGCTGGGCGCCATGCCCTATATGAATAAGCCGGGTGGCGGTGTCCTTCTGGATTACTGCGTTTACTATCTGACGGTGCTGATCAACCTGTTGGGCCCGGTCAAGGACGTTTCCGCCAAGATCAAAGCGCCGTACCAGCAGCACATGAATAACTTCCCCTATTCTCCTACCTATGGCCAGATGATCGATACACCGAACGAGAGCCAGATCTACTCTGTGCTGGAGATGGAGAATGGGATCACCGGCACCCTGTCGATCAACGCGGACAGCTGCTTCTTCGATCAGACCTACTTTGCGATCTATGGCAACAAGGGCATCCTGTATCTGGCTTGCCCGGACTGGTTCAATGGAGAGCTTTCCATTTACGAAAACACCTATGATTTTGAAAACGCGGACAAGCCGGTCCGTGTGCCGGTAGAAGACCTCTATGCGTTCAAGACCAACAGCCGTGGTGTCGGCCTGGCGGATATGGCATGGGCGTTCTATGAAGATCGTGAACCGCGTGTGAATGGAGAACGCTGCTATCACGTGCTGGAGATCGAAGAGCGCATGATGGAGAGCAATGAAAAGAACGGCGCGTTCGTGGAAGTCGAGTCCACCTGTGGCCGCTGCATTCCGGTCGCGATTCCGAAGGACACGGAAGAGAGCGCACTGCGTACAAAAGAGGATTGAGTCATGATCACAAAAGCCAATATGCACCTGGGATTCAACTGCAAGGATCTGGAAAAATCCATCTGGTGGTACGAGACCTTCCTGGGCTGCAAAGAAAAATTCACCCTGTACTGGGGCGACCTGCTGCCGAAGAATGAAGAAATGCGTGCCCGCATGGATCCAGAAAGGATCCAGTACCTGGAAGGCATCAAGGATGAGAAGTGGATCGTTTATATGGAGGTCATGGACTGCCCTGGTACCTTCATCGAACTTTTCAATGAACCGACAGCCCATGTTCCACATCTGCCGGATCAGGAAGTGGACCTGAACTATACCCATTACGCCCATACGGTCGATGACGTGCAGGCCTTCTATGAAAGCGTGCTTGCCAAAGGTGGCGAGGAATATGTCTGGCTGACGCCCCGCCCGAACATCGACAGGACGCGCGCCATGTGGCTTCAGGATCCGGACGGCAATAAGATGGAGTTCATCGAGTACAACGAGTACAGTATGGAACTGATCGGTCGGGAACTGCCTGAAGGTGTTGACTTGTGGAGTATATTCAAGAAATGAAGTACTATTTCCCTGAGAATTTTCAATGGGGTTTGTATTATACAAATTATGAAACACTGGAGCGCATCCCTAAGAAGAGCGCTTTCTGGTACCATGATGTGATACGTGACAATGGTTTTGAAAGAAAGGATGGATGAATCATGAAATATGAATTTCCTAAAGACTTTTTGTGGGGTGTAGCAACGGCTTCCGCACAGGTCGAAGGCGCAGCCTTTGAAGACGGCAAAGGCCCGACCATCTGGGATGCCTTCTGCCGCCTGCCCGGTACGATCCGGGACGGCAATGTCATGGATGTGACCTGCGACCAGTATCATTTATATGAAAAAGATGTCCAGCTCATGAAAGACATGGGCGTTAAAAGCTATCGTTTTTCTTTCTCCTGGGCACGGATCCTGCCGGACGGTACGGGCAAGGTCAATGAAAAAGGCCTGGACTACTACCGCCGGCTGATCAAGTGCCTCAAAGACAACGGGATCGTCCCGAATGCCACCATGTATCATTGGGATCTGCCCTATGCGCTGCAGGTCAAAGGCGGCTGGGGCAACCGGGACATCGTGGACTGGTTCAAGGAATACGCGAACATCCTGCTGGATAATTTCGGTAAAGATGTGGACATCTGGGTCACCTTCAATGAGCCGATCGCGACCTATGTCGGCTATGGCATGGGCTCCTTCGCCCCGGGACTGGCGGATGAAAAGTACGCCCGCCAGGCGCTGCATAATCTGCTGGTAGCCCATGGTGAGGTGGTCAAGCTGTTCCGGGAGAAGAATCTTCCGAACGCGAAGATCGGCATCGTGGTCGACATCTGGCGGCATTACGCAGGCCGGGCTGGCAATGCCGAGGATGAAGCCCTGGTCCTGCAGGGCAATGAGATCGCCGGCTACGGCTGGTTCCTGCATGCCCTGTTCCTGGGCGGCTATTCCAAAGAACTTACCGCCTATATGGAAGAAAAAGGATTCACTCCGAAGATCGAAGCGGGCGATTTTGAGACCATCGCGCAGCCGGTGGATTTCTATGGCCTGAACTTCTACAACGGCATCATCGACAACGCGGAGAAGATGCGTGAAATGCGCCAGAAGATGGCCGAAGGCGGCAATTACCAGTTCAAGCCGGAGCAGCATCCGGAAGCGATCTACGATGTGCTGCACATGCTGGTCGAGAAATACCATGTGAACGTGCCGATCTACGTCACAGAGAACGGTTACATCCACATCGACCACGGTGATAAGCCGGTGGAGTATTTCCTGGATGATCCGGATCGTATCGAGTACATCCGCGACGTCCTCCAGTGGGTGCGCCGGGCCATGGATGACGGCATCGACGTGCGCGGCTACTACTGCTGGTCCCTGTTGGACAACTTCGAGTGGAACGCCGGCTTTACCATGCGCTATGGCCTGAACTATACTGATTTCAAGACGCTGGAGCGTATCCCGAAGAAGAGTGCCGGCTGGTACAGCCAGGTGATCCGCGAGAACGGATTTGAGGCAGAACCGATCAAGCTTACCGATTCCGTGATCATAAAGTGATCACGCAGAGATAAAGAGGAGCTGTGCAGCTTGCGCGGCTCCTTGTTCGCTTGTCCAATACTGTTTGTATGGATCATAGACAATGCGGCAACAGGCTTTATAAGCAAGTGAAGCAGAACAAAGAAGGCAGGAGGTATCTGGCATGCATTCCACAGAAACGAAGAAACTCAATCGAGCAGACTATCGGAAATTCCTCGCACGCCATGACATGGTCTTCGAAAAGCCCGCCCGTCAGTGGGAGCAGGGCGTGCCCATGGGCAACGGCGTCCTGGGCACGGTCGTCTGGGGCGGGCTCGACCGTCCGATGAAGATCTCTCTGGACCGGGCGGATATCTGGGAAGTGCGCAACATCAAACCGGATTATGAAGGCGAGTTCAACTGGCGCACCTTCACACATTATCTGGAGACGGAGAATAAAGAAAAACTCAACACATTCCTGAACCCCGGACGCAGCAACCCCAATCCCACACGTTTCCCAGTGGGACGTCTGGAGTTCGACACGAAAGGTACAGTGGCTTCCCATACCATGCGCTTCTCCCTAAGCGATGCGGCGACCTATGGACGGACCGAGACCGACCTTGGCGCGGTGAACTGGAAAACGTGGGTCAGCGCCACCAATCAGGTCATCGTGGTGGAAACATGGAATGAGGGAGAAGAATCCCTCTCCATGCGGCCGAAATTCATCAGCCGTGTGGGAGATTATACCGATGATGATACCCGGGAGTCCACCCGCTGGCGTGCCTATGGCGGCCTGGATCATCCGGAGCGCAAACCCTTTACCATGACGAGCATCCTGAAACGCTGGGGCTATCCGGATCCTTTGGAAGGGGAGAAGGATGGCGTATGCTTTGTCTCCCAGGCCATTCCGGAAAACGGCGGCTATGCGACTGCGTGGAAAACACTGGAAGTAAGCCCCGGTCATGAGATCCTCCTGGTATCCATCAGCTGCGACCGCAGCCTTTCTGATCCTTCGGAAGAGGCCATAGCAGAGATCAAGGATCTTGACGTTGCGGCAGTAGACGCCCTTTGGGACGCGCACAAGAACTGGTGGATGGACTATTATTCCCGCTCCTTCTTAAGCATTCCGGATACCCGTCTGGAAGCCCTGTACTACATTGAAGTCTACAAGCTGGCCTCCAGCTCTCATCCCGGTGGACTGCACATGACTCTTCAGGGCCCTTGGTCTGAGGATGACAACATGCCGGCCTACTGCATGAATGATTATCACTGGAACCTGGAGCAGCAGATGCAGCTGTGGTCCATTTATACCGGCAACCGGTTGGATTTCGGAATGCCCATGTTCGATATGATCGACAAGGCGCGGCCGATCCTGAAGGAATTCTGCGAGAAGTTCTTTGAGCGGGAAGGCGAGTTCCTGGCTCACTGCACCGATATCGACTGCCGGCCGCTTTTGTGCAACATCGATAACTTTGAATTCAACGGCCTGCCCTGGGTATGCTTCATGTACTGGCAGCATTACAAGTACAGCATGGATGAGCAGTTCCTGCGCGACCGGGCCTATCCGCTGATGAAAGCGGCCTTGAAACCGCTTCTGCCGGAACTGAAGATGCGGGATGACGGCTATCTGCATCTGCCCTGGAGCTCTTCGCCGGAGTACCACAGCCCGCAGGAGACCTACCGCTGGGTACGTCACGAGATGCCGGACTGGACCAACCGTTTCGGAGCGGACGCGACCATAGATCTCTCCCTGATCAAATTCCTGTGCAAGGCTTTGATCGAGGCTTCGGAGATCCTCGCTATAGAAGATCCGGAGAAACCGGAGTGGGCGTATACATTGGAGCATCTGACACCCTATCATATGGATGAATTCGGCAGCATGTGCGTGCGGGAAGGTCTTCCGCTTTCCACAAGCCACCGGCATCAGTCTCACCTGTTCCCGATCTATCCGCTGCATGAGATGACGCTGGAAAAGGATAAAGAGACCATCGACCACTGCCTGACCGTGCTGGGCATCAATGGCCGGGGCGAATGGGTCGGCTGGTCCTTCCCGTGGGTAGCGCTTCTTGGTGCCTACGGCGGACGGCCGGCAATGGCCCGCAACACCATGTTGGATTACGCGGACCGCTACGTCACAGAAAGTACCGTCCATTATCAGGGACCGCAGAATGGCTGCGACATCTCTCTGTATGGCTATCCGGGCGGCAATTTCAGTCAGACCATCGAAGCCGGTTTCGGATCCATCGCGGCTTTGCAGGAAATGGCGATCCAGAGCAATGGTGGTATTATCCGCCTGTTTGAGAACACGCCGCCGGCATGGGCCGATATCGAACTTGCGGATATGCGCACAGAAGGCGCCTTCCTTGTCAGCGCGGCGAGAAAAGAGTATATCACACAGTTCGTGGAAGTGCAGGCAGAACACGGCGGAAAGCTGGCCCTCAGGACCGATTTTGGCACAAAAACAGTGCATGTGGAGATCAACGGACAACGGAAAGACTTTGTGCTGCAGGACGGAACGCTGGAGATCGAGACGACCCAGGGAGATACGTTGTTCATCTGGGCAGGTGCGAACCGGCCGGAAGCAAAGATCATGCCGCTTGCCGGAATTCCGACAGACTACAACTTCTATGGTGTCAAAAAGATTTCCCGCTTCTAAAACTGGAGGATCGAAATGGACTATAGATTACCAATCGCTGTGCGCGCAGCACAAAACGCGGAAAACACAGAAGCACTTTTGCGGAAAAAGACTCTGCAGATCGGCCTGAACGAAAAGGATCTGACGAAGCTTTCGGGCGGTTCCCTGATCCTGGACTATGGAAAAGAACTGTCCGGCGGGATCCGGATCCTGACCTACGCGGTCAAAGGACCTGGTTTCGTGCGCATCCGCTTTGGAGAGTCCCTCGGCGAATGCTGTGCGGACATCGGATATAAAAACGCAACCAATGACCATTCTACCCGTGATTTTACCATGCAGCTGCAGAACTACTCGGATATGACCTTCGGCCAGTCCGGCTTCCGCTTCGTGCGGATCGACTGCGTGGATGCTGAGACGGAGCTGGGGATCAAGAATATCTGGGCGGCTTTTGACCTGCCGGAGCGGGAACCCATCGGAACATTTGTCAGCGATGATGAGGAGGTCAATCAGATCTGGAATACGGCAGCCTGGACGCTGAACCTCTGCCGCCAGAACGGATATTTCTGGGACGGCGTCAAGCGTGACCGGCTGGTTTGGATCGGTGACCTGTACCCGGAGATGCGGGCAGCCCACTGCCTGTACGGAACAGTGCCGGAAACATCGGCCTCCCTGGATTTTGCCAGGGAAGAGGCAGAACTTCCCGGCTGGATGAATGGTTATCCTACCTATTCCCTGTGGTGGCTGATCATCCTGGCGGATGAAGTCGTACAGTTCGGCGCGCGTAAGCCGACTGCAGAAGAGATCGCTTATATAGAGCAGCTGCTGCCCCAGGTCGCTTTCTGTGTGACGGAAGCGGGGGAGGTCATCTTCCCAAACGGCTTTGTCTTCATCGACTGGCCTTCCTTGTGCCGCAAGGAATGGGAGCCTGAAAAATGGGAAGAATTCATGAGCGGTGTGCGTGCTCTGACGGCAATCGCCATGGATAAGGCAGTCGGCATTCCCGGCCTGTCGGAAAACGCCAAAAAGATCTGCCATGAGATCCATGAAAAAGTGGACCGTATGGAACGCCCGGTGCGGAAACTGAAGCAAATGGCGGCACTCTGTACCATCGCGGGTGACAAGACTGAAACGAATCGCGAGATCCTGCTGCAGGGTGGGGCAGAAGGCCTTTCTACCTTCATGAGTTACCCCATTCTGACTGCCATGGCCCGTTATGGCGACTATGACCAGGCTTTTGGCATCATGAAAGAATACTACGGCGGCATGCTTAAGATGGGTGCCACCACCTTCTGGGAGGACTTCGACCTCAGTTGGATGGAAAATGCTACCCGCATCGATGAGTTCCCGCAGGAAGGAAAAAAGGATATCCACGGGGATTTCGGTGCCTATTGCTATGAGAAATACCGGCACAGCCTGTGCCACGGCTGGTCGGCCGGTGTGATCGCCTACCTGATGGAAAGCGTAGCGGGCATCCGTGAAGTCGGAAATGAAGGCCGGACCATCGAGATCGATCCGCATCTTGCGGGGCTGAACAGCCTGGACGTGCAGTATCCCACACCCTGTGGCATTCTGAAGGTTTCCTTCCGTAAAAAGGAAGATGGAACCGTTGATACCGTGTTCGAGGCGCCGGAAGGGCTGACCGTGCAAAGAAAGGAGAACTGACATTGCCATCCTTCGCACTTGGCGTCAATCTTTTCGGGTTGACGGAACCCTTTACACGGAACAAGAAAGAAGCACTCCGACAACTGAAGGAGATCGGTTTTGACTGCATCGAACCGATGCTCATCGTCATGCAGCGGGATCCGGACATTCTTGAGGCACTGCGCATCGGCGTGCAGAAAGTCCGTGCAATGGTATAAAAGCTGATCCAGAGAAAGAACCTTCCCAGTGAAAACTGGGCAGGTTCTTGTGCTTCAGACAGCCATGAAGTATAATGAGTTTAACTATAAGAAAAAAGAGGACCCAACCATGAATACTTCCCTTCTTACATTTTCCATCCTGCGGGATGCGATGAAAAAGACAGTCGATGCGGATCTGATCTGCCGCATCATCAAGGAAGCAGGTTATGATGAGGCCGACATGATGGAATTCGAGTTCCGCGCCTATGGGAAAGAAGCTCTGCTGAAGGCCTTGCAGAAGTATGAAGTCCGGCTGGGCTGCCTGACCATCGCGGCGCCTTTCTACAGTGATCCGAAGGACGTCGAGGCATACTATGCCAGGAATCTGGAGCTGGCTAAAGAAGCCGGCGCCCGGTTGATCATGGTGATCCCCGGCGGCGGAGATGACAAGCCCTTCTGCGAAAAAATGACCCGACAGGAGATGCTGAATCTGGCGGTCCGGCATTTTCAGAAAGCCTGCGCGATGGCCAAACCCTATGGGATCCAGATCGGCTTTGAGAACACGCCTCAGGATTTCAAGCCTCTGGCATCCGCGGAAGATGTGCGCTATGTGCTGGATCGTGTGCCGGACCTGGGTCTGATCTTCGATACAGGCAATTTCCGCGTGGCGGACGTGCATGCGGATGAGATGGCGATCTATGAACAACTGAAGGACCGCATCATCCGGTTCCATCTGAAGGATGTCCGCGTAGGTGATTTCCCGCAGGGAGAACGGTGTGTCAGTGGAGACTATATCATTCCAGTGCCTACGGGCAGTGGCGTGATCCCTATCTGTGCGCTGATCCGCCGCAGCCAGGAGGACGGGTTCGAGGGTGTCTATGCCATGGAGTATGCAGCACCCTTCGATACGGCCGGCGCCGCCCATATTGAAGCGGCGAAGTCCTACCGGCAGATGGCAGAGCGCATGGAAAGAGGTGCCTGGAGGCTTTGCCCGCAGGTGGATTTCCCGGGGCTGGACAAACCAGTCTCCCGACTGTTCTTCGGCACGGCCATGATGCCGGTATTCATAGGTGCCAATGCCCAGATCCTTTTTGATCTGGCAATAGCGAACGGGATCAACGCCTTCGATACCGCCCGGGGCTATGGCCCGGCGGAGGAGCGCCTTGGCGCGTGGATCACTGCCAGAGGCAACCGGGAAGAAATCGTCATACTCACCAAGTGCGGCAATGCCGCGCCGGATGGTTCTGTCCATGTGGACCGGCAGGTCATCGAAACGGAGCTGGAAGAGAGCTTAAAAGCTCTGCAGACGGACTATATCGACATCTATCTGCTGCACCGGGATGATCCGAAAACGCCGGTCAGCGAGATCATCGATACGTTGAATGCAGCAAAGAAAGCCGGAAAGATCCGCGTCTTCGGCGCTTCCAACTGGACACACGAGCGCTTGCAGGAAGCGAATGATTATGCGAAGACGACCGGGCAGGAAGGATTCACCTGCTCCAGTCCCAACTATGGCCTGGCCCGGCAGATCTGTGATCCTTGGGGCGGCGGCTGCGTGACCATCTCCGGACCGGAAAACGAGGAAGCCCGGGCCTGGTATACTCAGAACCAGATGCCGGTCATCGCCTATTCCAGCCTGGGACGTGGGTTCTTCAGCGGGAAATTCAAAAGTTTTGATTACGAAAAGGCAAGAACGATCCTGGATCCGCCGGGACAGAAAGGGTATCTGAGCGAGGATAATATGCGCCGCCTGGAAGCCGCGGAGCGGATATCGGAAAAGACCGGGCTGAGCGTCCCACAGGTGGCCATGCAGTATATTCTGAATAGTCCGATGCGGGTGTTTGCCGCAGTAAGTACCAGTGGCCTGGCCAGGATCCTGGAGAACGTGGACGCGGCAGTACGGCCGATGCAACCGGAAGACTGGAAAGAACTGGATATAAAGGAATAAACCATGAAAAAACGTTCCAGCGTGATCCGACGGATGGCGGCATTCTTCATCTTGATCGAAATCGCGGTCATGTTTGTCGTCATCCTGCTGATCTTTCGCTATGCAAAGAACCAGGATCTGAGAGAGGCATCAGCACGTGAAGAAGCTGCGGAACAAAATGTGGCGCAGATCAATACGGTGCTCAGCGCGGCTTCGCAGATGACGCAGAATCTGGCTGTGGACAGCCGGATGAACCAACTGGCATATCACAGTTATCTGAACGAGTATGAGCGTTCCCGCATTGTCCTGGGCCTGCTCAGCAATCTGAACAATATCAAGGGTCTGAATCCGGCTGTGGAAAACGTCCGGATCATGTTTCCCAAAGATGCACTTGAGCTTTCCAGCAAGACGGGATATAACCGTTTTCAGCCTTACCAGCCGCCGGCGGAAGACGAGGTCAAACTGACAGAATTCATGTACTATGACGGTACGTCTTTGAGACTGCGGATCGCCTATCCTCTGATCACCACCGTGACCGGCAAGGATCCGGATTATGCATGTGAAGTGACATTGTCCAGTCGGTTCCTGGATGCCAATCTGATGACTTTTGGCGACAGCCTGCAGGATGGAGCGGCCGTGCTTCTGGAAGCACAGGATGGGACCCGATACGTGGTCGGGCCATTGAAAGATCTGGTGCCAGAAGAAGCCTTGGTCACAGAAAAAGAGCGGATCAGAATGGGCAAAGAACAACTGTAGATCCAATATCATCGAATGGAGAATTATCCGATCCTGCTGGCATCCTGGAGATCCACGACACTCATGAGCAGGAACATGTATGAAACGATCCTGAGCGTGGCCGCGGTCGTTCTGTTTACCGGCCTGTTGCTCATATTTATGCTGCGGAAAGCCAATCATGATATCGGGCGGCCGCTGCGCAAACTCATGGGGGCGTTCGACCAGGTCAAGTCCGGAGATCTGTCCACGCATATCAAGCACAAGAATGCGGATGAATTCAGCTATATCTACGATTCCTTCAATGAAATGGCCGACAGGAACCAGGCGCTGATCGAAGATATCAAAGAGCAGCATGCCCTCCGTCAAAACGCGGAGCTGGCACAGCTGCAGGCCCAGATCGATCCGCATTTTCTGTACAACAGTTTCAATATCATCAAATATATGGCCGATGGAGAAGAATACGAACAGATCACAGAATTCGTTTCTTCGTTGGCAGAGTACTATCGCTTTATCAACAAAGAGACCCGGCAGGCGATCCCGCTGTCAGCAGAAGTCCGGCATATGGAGACCTATATCTACATCCAGCAGATGCGCTTTGAAGGCAGGATCTCTGTGGATGCCGGCCGGCTGCCTGTGGAAGCAGAGCACTATCTGGTGCCGAAGCTGATCCTGCAGCCTTTGGTCGAAAACTGCTATAAGCATGGACTGAAGAACAAACTGGAAGATGGAGTCATCCATATTTCCTATACCTTAGATGGAGATCAGCTTAAGATCCGGATCGAGGATAATGGAGGCGAGATGACTGAGGAGCAACTGGAGGCAGTGCGCGCCGGGATCTGGGACACATCCGACGCCTCGATCAGCCATGCGCTGGCCAATACCCGCCGCCGACTGGAACTGGCATTTGGGGATCCGGACCTGCTCAGCGTCGATATCAACCAGGAACAGGGCCTTGCCGTGACTTTATGTATGGATCTGACAAAAAAAGTGACCGAGATTTTCTGAAAGGGTCACTTTTTTACATATGCAAGTCAATTATTTCTTATTTCGGAGTGTTCATATTCCGTTTACAATTAAGGCAAATCCACGGAAGCGTCAACCGCTTACTATAACAAGGAGGAACCTTATGTTCAAGAAAATGCTCTGTTTGCTTCTTGCCGCGCTCATGGTTTTCAGCATGGCTGCATGCTCCAAATCCGATACCGGCAGCAAGAACGAAGAATCTGCTTCTGCAGAAATCGATCCGGCAACCATCAATACCGGCAAATATGACGAACCGGTCCATCTGACCTCTTTCTTCCAGATCGCCACTGTCTTCCTGAATCAGTTCAGCGAAGAAGAACTGGAAAAGATCTACTATACCGAACAGCAGCACGAGCAGACTAACATCTACATCGATTATCAGTGGTTCAGCCCGGCTACCGCTGAGGACGCTGTTCAGAAAACTTCCATGGCGATCGCCTCTGGCGAGATTCCGGATTTCATGATCGTCGATCGTGCACAGCTGGCGCTGCTGGCTAAGACTGATCTGATCAACAAGGATCTGGAGCCCCTGTGGGATGCTTACGCTTCTGACACGATCAAGCAGTGGACGACCGCTGAAGGTCCCGACCTGTGGGAATCCCTCCGCTATGATGGCAAAATCATCGCTCTGCCGAACGTCGGCGGCTCTGTCGACCAGGGCGAACTGGTCTGGATCCGTAAGGACTGGCTGGACAAGCTGAACCTGGAAGTTCCGACCAACATGGATCAGCTGCATGATGTCATGGTTGCTTTCAAGACGCAGGATCCGGACGGCAATGGCCAGGACGACACCATCGGCATGACCGTGCATAAGGACATCTTCAATGGTCCTGGTACCGGCGATGTCATCGGTCTGTTCAACAGCTTCGGTGCTTATCCGAACATCTGGGTAGAGGATGGAAACGGCGGCATCCAGTATGGATCTACCATGGATACTGCAAAAGATGCTCTGACCTGGATGGCCCAGGCATACGCTGAAGGCCTGATCGAGCAGGATTTCTCCTCTCAGGATTCCAACAAAGCCGCTGAGGCTTCTGTCTCCGGACGTTCCGGCGTACAGTGGGGTGCTATGTGGAACCACATGTGGCCGCTGCAGTCCACAGTCGACAATAACAATGAAGCAGAATGGGTCGCCCTGCCGCTGCTTGGCGCACATGAAGGCGACACCGCTCATCCGCAGGCTTCCATCGGTATCAACCAGTTGTTCGTCATCAGCAAGAAGTGCGAACATCCGGAAGCTGTCATCAAACTGCTCAACTTCTGGGCCGAGACCCAGCTCCTTCCGAAGGAAGAAATGGACAAGTACATGCTGCCCGATGAATCTGGTGTCATGACCTTCCCGCAGCACTATGTCATGCTGAAGACATGGAACCCCCTGAAGAACCTGGAAGCTCATCATCATGTCTGCGAAGCTCTGGAAAGCAAAGATACTTCCAAGCTGAATGGTGAAGAGCTCGGCTACTACAACGACTGTGCCGCTTTCCTGGATGGAGACCTGTCCAAGTCCGGTTCCTACAAGACCTTCGGCCCCGGCCTGTCTTCCTATGCAGGTATCGATGCCTACTTCAACGGCGACCTGTACACCTACAATAAGTTCACCACAGCGGATACCCCGGCGATGCAGCAGAAGATGTCCACCGTCAACGACAAGATCGTGGAATTCTACACGCAGGTCATCATGGGTATCAAGACACTGGATGACTGGGATGCTTTCATGAACGAGGTCAACGCCCTTGGCCTGACCGAGATCACCCAGGAAGCCAACGACTGGTACAAGAACAAATAAGATCAGTACTTAAGAAAATGCAAGAGAACCCGCCGAATCAGCGGGTTCTCTAAATAGAGGCAAGGGGAAAATGAAAGCGACGAATAAAAAAAGTTTTTCCGAGACCTTCAAAAAAGAGTGGATGTTCCACGTGATGCTTCTGCCGGCCATGATCCTGCTTCTGGTCTTTGCCTACTTCCCCATGGTAGGTATCGTCATCTCTTTCCAGGATTTCGTTCCCTCCGGCGGCATTGGCCAGTTCTTCCACTCCAAATGGATCGGATTCAAGAATTTCGAGTATATTTTCGGCCTGCAGCAGTTCCGTCAGGTCCTGATCAACACGCTGGTCATCGCGGTCTGGAAGATCATCACCTTGATCATCGCGCCGCTGTGCCTGGCTCTGATGCTGAATGAAGTCCGTCAGAAGGCCTTCAAGAAGACCGTACAGACCGTCATCTACGTACCGTACTTCCTGTCCTGGGTCATCCTCGGTGGTATCCTGGTCGACCTGCTTTCTCCGACCAATGGTATCGTGAACAAGGTCATCGTAGCCCTTGGCGGTCAGCCCATCTACTTCCTGGGTGACAACAAGTATATCCGCGGTGTCATGGTCATTTCCAACATCTGGAAGGAGATCGGTTATAACACCGTTATCTATCTGGCAGCCCTGATGGGCATCGACCAGTCCCTGTATGAGGCTTCCGCCATCGATGGCGCCGGCCGCATCAAGCAGCTGTTCCACATCACGATCCCGGGCATCATGCCGATGATCCTGCTGACCACCATCCTGGGTCTGGGCAATGTCCTGAACGCTGGTTTCGACCAGGTGCTCAACCTGTACAGCCCGATCACCTATGAAAAGGCCGATATCATCGACACGTTCGTGTACCGCATCGGTCTGAACCAGCTGCAGTACAGCGTATCTACCGCCATCGGTCTGTTCAAGTCCGCAGTATCATTCATCCTGATCTCGATCTCCTTCGGACTGGCGCATAAATACGCCCACTATGAGATCTTCTAAGGAGGGAAATGTCATGCATAAGAACAAGATCAAGATCTCTCCGTCTAGAAGAGTATTCATCGTTGTCAATACGATCCTGCTGACCTTCGTCATGCTGGCGTCCCTGTTCCCGATCCTGAACATCCTGGCCCTGTCCTTCAGCTCCAACTCGGCGGCTGCCGCAGGTTGGGTCACGGTCTTTCCGGTGGACTTCACCCTGGATTCCTATAAGTACATTCTGGAGAATCCGGCTTTCTTCCGTGCCTTTGGCATCTCCGTGATCCGCGTCATCCTTGGATCGGCCATCAGCCTTTCTGTCTGCCTTCTGGCTGCGTATTCGATGAGCCAGAGCGACCTGAACTTCCACGCGCGCAAGGTCTACCGTTGGATCTTCCTGATCACCATGATCTTCAATGGTGGTATGATCCCGACCTTCATGGTCATCAAGATGGTCGGTGTGTACAACACGATCTGGGCTCTGGTCCTGCCGACTGCTGTACAGACCTTCAACATCATCCTGATGCAGAACTTCTTCCGCGGCCTGCCGTACGCGCTGACAGAATCCGCCATGCTGGATGGTGCGAACCACTTCCAGATCCTGGCAAAGATCATCCTGCCGGTCTCCAAGCCTTCGCTGGCGACGGTCGGTCTGTTTACCATCGTCGGTCATTGGAACTCCTGGTTTGATGGTATGATCTACATGAGCGACAGCTCCAAATACCCGTTGCAGACATTCCTGCGCAACATCATCCAGTCCGTGGATACTTCCAAGCTGGATCTGTCTACGGTCGATGCTATGAACAAGATCTCACAGCGTACCGTAACGGCGGCGCAGATCTTCATCGCGATCATCCCGATCATGATCATCTACCCGTTCCTGCAGAGATATTTCATCACTGGTATGACACTGGGCAGTGTGAAGGAGTAATACCCCGCGAGGTAAAACACATGTATCGATTGCTTATCGTCGACGACGAACGCATCGCAAGAGAGTCCGTCTACGGACTGCTCGCAACACAAGAAGATCTTGAACTGGAACTCCTGACGGCAGATTCTGCCGTCAGGGCTGTTTCAATTCTGGAGACAGAACGTGTTGATATCACCATCATGGATATTAATATGCCCCAGATGACCGGTCTGGAGCTTTATTCTATTGTCCGGCAGAAGTGGCCTCAGTGTAAGGTCATCTTTCTGACCGGATATTCTGAATTTGACTATGTGTATCAGGTACATAAACATGCAAAATATGTACTGAAAGCCGATCGGGAAGAGGTCCTGCTGGAGGCGGTCCGCGAAAGTATCCGCGAGATCGAGAATGAAATGATCATCCAGCGGGCGGCAGAGGAAGATCCGGAATTCAAGCGGCGGGCAGGCAGCCAGCGCGCCACGATCTTCATAAACGAACTGATCGATGGATACATCAGCACGGACGACGTCAATAACGAAGTGCTGCGCGACATGAATATCGAACTGGACTGCCGGAAACCTGTCTACGCAGTGCTGGCACGCTGCGAGCAGATCGCAGAGGCACCGTTTCAAAGAAGCCAGTCCATCAGTGAAAAATGCTTTCGTCTTCTGGAGCGATATTTTTCCAAAAACATGCGCTGCATGGTCGTTTACTATAAAAAGATCAACTTCTTTATTTTGGTGCAGCCGGAGCAGACGTTGGAACCGCCCGCCGAGGTACGGCGTCTGACGGGCCTGTGTTCTTTGTTCCAGAACGCTTTGAACCTGAATGCGGAGACCGACGCGAAGCTGCTGGTCGTGGACCGTCCGCTCGATTTTGTAGAAGCGATCCATGCTTTCGGCAGACTGTATGACAGCATCCTGCGTGTCAACGAGGGCGATACCCAGATCATGAGCCTGCAGACGAGCGGTGCAGAGGAACAGGAACAGTCCCAGGAAGATCTGCAGCAGATGCTCATGCGGATCGAACTAGATCCGGAGATCTTGGGCCGGGACGAGCTTCTGCACGCCATCCGTCAGGCGCGGCGCAGCTCCAAAGGCGTGGAAGATATGCTGGATCTGCATTACATGGAGATCTACCAGCGGTTCTGTGCGATCATTCTACGTCTGGTAAAACAGCAGGAGCTCTCACAGCAAAAGGTATTCCAGATGGGGATCGGCGATCTATATAACCTATCTTCCTTCCGCAGCTGGGAGCAGGCCTTTTCCCGCATGGAAAGTATCGCGGAAAATGTGATCAGCACGCAGGAAGCGGAACTCAGCGAGCAGGAAGGCAATCTGGTCACCCGCATGAAACGGTACATCGAACGGCACCTCGGTGAAGGGCCTTCGCTGACGGCCATTGCCGATCATTATCATTTCAGCCGGGAATACCTGCTGCGTGTTTTCAAACGGGAGGAGGGTGTGACCATTCTCCAGTACATCAATGATCTGAAACTAGATAAGGCTAAGGAACTGCTGGTCAATCCTGCGCTGCAGGTCAAAGAAGTCGCTTCAGTCCTGGGCTTTTCGAGCACGGCTTACTTCATCCGGTTCTTCCGGTCGAAGACAGGGGCCAGCCCACAGGCCTGGCGCGATCAGAACAACAACTAGGAATCTGAGAATACTAGGAGGATAACGGCAATGGATCCGGTCGTACAGACAACCTACGGAAAAGTCCGCGGATTTATGCAAGACGGCATTGTTAACTATCTGGGGATCCCCTACGCAAAACCGCCGGTGGGAGCGTTGAGGTATCGTCGGGCAGAGCCCATGGAACCTTGGAGCGGAGTTTTGGAAGCCAACCAGTACGGTGCGAAATCCGTGCAGTTCTTCGATGGAAAGTGTCAGGGTTCGGAAGACTGCCTGACCGTCAACATCCGTTGCCCGGAAGGCGCGAAAGACCTGCCGGTACTTGTCTTTATCCATGGCGGCGGGTATAATACAGGCAGTGCGGCGGATCCGCTGATCGCTGGAGATGCCTTCGTCCGCAAGGACATCGTATATGTGACCTTCCAGTACCGCCTGAACGTGCTGGGCTTCTATGATTTCAACGTATATCCGGAATGTGCTGATTTTGCCAGTAACTGCGCGGTCAGCGACCATCTTTTGGCGATGCACTGGATCCAGGAGAATATCCGGGCATTCGGCGGCGATCCGGACCGGATCACCATCGCGGGCGAATCGGCGGGCGGTACCTCTGTGACCCTGCTGATGGCGCTGCCGGAAGCCAAAGGTACCTTTGCCCAGGTGATCTCTTCCAGTGGCATCCACAACGGCGTCTTCACACCGGAAATGCAGAAAAAGCATGTGGAGATGTTCATGGAAGGTATGGGATGGACGACAAAGGACCTGCCCAAACTGAAGGAACTCGACCCCTACGCAGTCCTGCAGGCACATGAATTCGGCGCCAAGATGCACCAATACCGCTATCCCGGCATCTTCCTGCCTTCACCCGTGATCGACGACCTGCTGCCCGAGCGCATCATTGAGGCCATCCAGGGCGGCTCGGCGGAAGGCATCCGCCTCATGATCGGCTGCAACCATGACGAAGGAACCTTCTTCGTCCGTGATAAAGATACCAATTTCCCGAACTCCTGGGAGATGATCGCCTCGATGTTCGTCAAGAACGGCAACGAGCATGCACTGCCCCGGGTCCGGCAGTATTATGAACAGTTCGGCGAGCGGGCCTTCATCGAGTTCGCGACGGATTATGCTTTCCGCATGCCGGCGATGCGTGTCGCCGAGGCACAGCGCGGTCATGGACCGGTCTATCTGTACCAGTTCGATTTCGCACCGAAGAAGGCACGGGAGATAGGCTTTGGCGCGTCCCACGCCATGGACCTGACCTATGAATACGGTGAGCCCACCAAGGGCTTCGGGCAGTTCCTGCACGAGGGCGAGGATCCGGCCGTGATCCAGAGCGTGACCGATGCCATGCACGGCGCCTGGGTCGATTTTGTCAAGACCGGTGTCCCCTCTAAGGAGTGGCCGACATATGAAGGTTATCAGTCCCCCATGCGCATTTACGATAGAGAGACCCGCACCGAGACCGTCGACCGGACGGAGTTGATGTGGGTGTGGGATGGTTTGAAATTCTACGCGGATTAAACTGCGAACATAACAAGGAGGTTCATTATGCCAGCATTTCCGTTCCCCATTACCGGTAAACATTTTGTCGGTATTCTTCCGCAGGACCTGAGTGCCCTGGGTTTTGACCCGGCGCAAAGAATCGTGCCTGCGTGGTTCGGTTTCCGGACCACAGTGGCTGAAGTTCCCGAGACCTGTCCGGTGGACATCACAGCCCGCAGCCAGTTCAAATTGTTTGTGAACGGGCAGAGCCTGCTGTTCGGCCCTTGCCGCAGCCGCAAAGAGATCGCCTATTACGATACCATCGACCTGGCACCTTATCTGGTCGCAGGGGAAAACCGCATCCTGATGCAGGTCTTCTCTTATCCGGAAAACCCGGCGGACCGGGTGCAGCAGGGCCCGAACCATGTCTATGGTGACAATGGCGGCCCGGCGGTCTGTGTGGATGGCACCATCGGTGACAAGGATCCCGGTGCTCCTGAAAACTGGTGTGTCTGGCTGGATTCCGGGATGACCTTCAATAATGACCAGGTCTTCCTGATGGGTGCCATGGAGAACAAGGACCTGCGCACAGCAAACCCCTTGTGGGGCGATGACTGGAGCGGCCTTCTGCCGTGCACGCATGTGCAGCCCATGACCTACGACCCCTTCGGCTGCCGGCATGGCAAGATCTTCGAGAAGCGGCCGATCCCGCTGCTGTACCGGAAGGATTTCGAGATCCCCGGGTGGGAGCAGACCACGGTCGCTGCCCACAGCAGCACCAGTTTTGTGCTGGATGCAGGCCAGCTGACCACCGCCTATTTCCGCATCGGTTTTGCCGGCGGCAGGGATGCCAAGGTCCGGCTGACCTACGCCGAGAGTTACTTCAAGAAGGATGAGAACGGTCGCCCGTATAAAGGTGTCCGTGACGATACGACAGGATATATCGATGGCATCCATGACGAGGTCGTCGTGGCTGGCGATGGTTGTTACGAACCCTTCCGTTTCCGGACCTTCCGCTTCATCCAGGTGGATGTGGAAACAGCCGAGGAGCCGCTGACGATCCAGCCCATGACTTGCACGGAGACTGCCTATCCGCTGCACAATGTGAAGAAACCGGCCTTTACCGATCCGAAGAAAGAAAAACTCTATGACGTGGCGCTCCGCACACTGCAGCTTTGCGCCCACGATACTTATGAGGACTGCCCATATTACGAGCAGCTGATGTACGCGGGCGACACCCGTCTGGAGATCCTTTTCACCTACGCGGCGACAGATGATCTGGAACTGCCCCGGCAGGCCATCCGCCTGTTTGCCTCCTCCCAGCAGCCCAATGGTTTTACGCAGGCACGGTTCCCCTCCCGTGAGGACCAGATCATTCCGGCATTCTCTCTGTATTTCGTGATGATGCTGGAGGACTATCTGCTGGAGACCGGTGACGTGGATTTCATCCGGCCGTTCATTCCGGTGGCGGAGCGTGTGGTGGAGACCTTCCTGGCCAAGCGTCTGCCGGATGGCCTGCTGGCGCCTCAGGGCTATTGGGACTATTTCGACTGGACCCAGGAGTGGGCCGCCGGTCATTTTACCAATACACCGACGGCGGTGCTGGATGGCGAGTCCGCCTTGCAGAACCTGTTCTTCGTCTATGGCACGCAGGCGCTCATCCGCATCCTGCCCCAGTTCGGCCGCACGTCTCTGGCTGAATACTATACCGAAGAATGTGCAAAGATCATGGAAAAGGTGAAGGAACTGTGCTATGATCCGGCCAAGGGTCTCTTCAAAGAAGGCCCGCGTACCGATGAATATGCCCAGCATACGCAGATCTACGCGGTCCTGACCGGCACGGTGACGGGCGAGGAAGCGGTCCGCATCATGCAGCAGGTCCTGGAGGATCCTTCCTTGATCCAGTGCTCGTTTGTGCAGAAGTATTACCTGTTCCGGGCGGCTGAAAAGGTGGGTCTGTATGACAAGACCGAGTCCTTGTGGGATGCCTGGCAGGAATTCATCGACCTGCATTGCACCACCTTCCCGGAAACACCCTTCGATCCGCGCTCGGACTGCCATGCCTGGTCGTCCTTGCCGTTGTTTGAGTTTGCAAAGCATCAGGAAAATATCTAAAGGAGCAAAGCTATGGAAGAAAAAGAAATCAAGATGGGTCTGACGGAGGAAGATATCCAGAAGCGGGAAGAGGGCCCCGGTATCGGCGGCCTCTTCATGGCGATGGGTGACAGCGAGGCCGACGGTGCAGCGATCGCCGCATCCGAGGATGGGCAGCTGATCGGTGCCAACATGGCCGTGATGGGCATGCCGGAAGGTTCCGAGGAAAGCAAGGCTTTCTGGAAAGAGAAGGGCTTACTGAAGGAAATGCACGGGGCAGGCCTCGACAAGTGGGCGTCCTACATCCCGGTGGCCTCTCTTGAGGATCCGGAGCGGAAATTCCCGCTGATCTTCTGCCTGCACGGCGCACACAACCCCATCCAGCTGACTGAAAGCTATGGCATCATCCAGATGGCAGCCCGGGAGCAGTGCGTGGTCATCGCACCGGAAAACGAGAACTGGGAGAACATCGAGGCGCTGTACAATTTCGCGAAGGAAAACTATCCGGTAGACCTGTCCCGGGTCTATTCCATGGGCTACAGCTTCGGCGGATTCATGAGCTCCCGCAACGTGTTGGCCCATCCGGAGATCTTCGCCGGCGCGGGCATGGGCGGCATGCTCTTCGCCTCCAAATGCCCGGCCCATGATCTGGATGGACAGTGGTATACAGAATATGACCTGACCGAGGAAATGCTTCAGAAGGCCGAGACGTGCGAGGTCCCCGGTGTCATCTATATGGGCGAGAACGAGATGCTGCGTCTTCTGCCGTTCTGGAAGGATCCGGAAGGGGAAGTGCGTGACGGCATCATCCCGCTGGGACACGAAGACAAGCAGGTCTCCTTCAACAACTGGCGCCGTGCCGCAGGCTGCGGTCCGGCCACCTACCTGGCCCAGGGGGAAGCGGCGGATCCTGTCGAGACCGCCATCGGCGCGAAATTTGACAAGACCGAGGTCCGCACATATCACGGCCGCAAGTATTTCATCGGCGACAGCCTGAACCAGAAGGGTGAGTGCCTGCTGCGCACCATCGCCGTAGAAAAGATGGTCCACTGGCCGACGGTCGTGTTCGGTGATCTGCTTTGGGAGCACCTGAAGCATTTTGCCCGCGACATCGAGACCGGCAAGCTGCTGCGCATCTGAGTTTTTTCAGCAGGAGGTGATCGTATGCAAAGAAAGGCGCTGGTTTTGGTCAACCTGGCGGTCCTGCTCTTTGGACTGGCAGGCTTGTTCGCGAAATGGGTCCGCCTGCCTGCGCTGGAGATCACCTTCGGACGCGTTCTTTTTTCCTCCATCGCCCTGGGGCTGTACATGCGGTTCCGGGGGATGGATTTTCGAGTTGCAGGTGCCAAGGATCAGAGGCTTTTGTTTGTTTCCGGCGTCGTCCTCGCCCTGCATTGGTGGACCTTCCTCTTGGCGATCCAAGTGTCGACCGTGGCCATCGGTACGCTGACCTTTGCTTCGTTCCCTTTGTTCCTGACATTTCTGGAACCAGTGGTGTTGAAACGCAGGCTGAGCCTGTCCGCCGTGTTGTTCGCGGCGTTGATCCTGATCGGCGTAGTGGTCACGATCCCGGAACTGTCGCTGGAGAACCACATGGTCCGTGGCATTGTTATTGGCATGGCCTCTGCGTTCCTGTATGCGGTGCTCACACTGCTGAACCAGGGCCTCGCGGACCGGCATGGCGCCGTGAAGACTGCCTTTTATGAACAGGCGGTGGCGGCTATCGTCCTGCTGCCCTTTGTACTGCGCGTTGGCGTCCTGCCCACGGCTGCGGACCTGGGACTGCTGTTTTTCTTAGGGCTGGTCACAACGGCCCTCGCCCACACACTTTTCATCACCAGTCTCAAAGACCTGCCGGCGCACCTGGCGGGGATCATTTCTTCGATGGAGACCGTCTACGGCATCCTGTTTGCCTTCCTGCTGCTGCGGGAGGTGCCATCCGCCCGGGAACTGATCGGCGCGGGGATCATCGTTGCCGCGGTGGTGGCGGCACAGGGGGTACGAGAGAGGTGATTACTCGTTGAAACCCAAGGTCGTCTATCCAGACAGTAATGTCGCGGGCAGATTACTGGTTAAAACACAACTCGGTCGATTTGCAAAGTAGTGTTTACTGTCTACATTTCAAGACCGCTCATTTGAACAGTAACGTAACAGGACAGATTACTTTAAAAAAAGCAAACAGTCCATCTTGAAGAGTAACGATTACTCGTTGAAAATCAAGGTTGTTTATCCAAATAGTAATGCTACAAATCGGACTACTATCTACAACACAACATGATTAATTCGCAAAGTAATGGTTACTCTTTACATTTCAAGACCGCTCATTTGAAAAGTAATTCAACGGTTTCGCCTACTGTCTAGAGTGCAACAAGGTCGATCTGAAAAGTAAACTACCCACAAACAAAAAAAGGATCCCGGAATATCCAGGATCCTTCTTTATTTAAAAACTCACTTAAACAGCACCTGCAGGCAATTATAGAAGTAATACGGGCAATACAGGTCGTTGTGGGGGAAGTCGGAGACGGCGAAGAAGAAATTGTTCTTCTCGGGGTCGCGTCCGTAAGAGAAGACCGGGTCGTGGGTGACGAATTTCAACTGGTCGGTCATGGCCTGGACGTCGTTGGGATAGCCGTTGCTGGCGTAGATGAAGAAGGGCAGCTCGGGGTGGGCCTTGATGGGGGCGGTCAGGTAATCGATGACTTCCTGCTCCGTGTGCTCCTCGCGGATCTTGCCGCCCACGGTGGTCATGCAGCTCATGGGGGCGTAGTAGCGGAAGTACTCGAAATCGTGATGGAGGATGTACCAGGTGCACACGCAGCCACGGGAGTAGCCGCTGAAACCGCGGTGGTCGCGGGCCGCACGGATGTCCTCGTCGGAGGCGGATTTCAGGTAGGTGTTGTATTTCAGTTCGACCGCGGGGATGATGTCCTCCACGACTTCTTTGTAGAAGTTGGGCTTGATGGTGGGGTTGCCGGAAAAGCCGCCGCCGTCGCCCGCGGGCACGTCACCGGTGGTCTTGCGGATCTCTACGTCTTTGTATACGTCGAAATAGTAGGTGGTGAACACGAGGATACAGGGGTCCACAGCGCCGGAAGCAAACATGTTGTCCAGCAGAGTCTTGGTCTCTGGGCCGGTAAACAGGTCCGGATCGCAGGTGTTGCCATGCTGGTAGTACATGACATTGTACTTCCTCGTGTGGTCTTCCGGATCATAGCACCAGGGCAGATAGACATTGCAGAATTTTGGATAGGTGATCCCGTTTTCGTAGGCATCCGTCGTGTAATCGACACGCTCAAAATGGCCGACCTTCTTGGGCGTCTCCGCCAGGGCGGTGTTCTCCTCGAAGACAGTTTCAAAATCGATCAAGGTTCCAGCAGGATGAACGATCCTTTTGATTTTTGTATCCATCAGTGTCTCCTCCTTTCAAAAATACCGTTCAGCCCCATTATAGGTCAGGTATGGTCCATGTGCAAGACGAAGAAATCTATTTTATTTTCACATAAATAGGAGTATACTATTGTACAAGTGCGTGCGGGACAATACGATCCCGCCTGGAAAGAAGAGAAACGTTTTGATAGAAAAACTGTGGAAGATCCGAGGTATCGAGTGGGAGGACAGCGCGCCTTCGCAAAAGGAACTGTATCGCCTTTGCCTGAAGATCGCCTGGCCGGCGATCGTGGAAGGAATGCTGTTGTCTATCATCAACTCCATCGACACGATGATGGTAGGCGGCATGGGTTCGGCGGCCATCGCGGCCGTGGGACTGACTGGTCAGCCGCGTATGATCCTGCTGATGCTGATCCAGTCCCTCTGTGCGGGTACGACCGCAGTCGTGGCAAGACGCCGGGGCGAGGAGGACCAGAAGGGGGCCAATGCCTGCCTGCATCAATCCCTTACGATCGTGACCTTGATGGCGCTGGTCATGGCGTCCCTGGGCTATGTGTTCGCGGTGCCTTTCATGAAATTCGCCGGGGCGAATGAGGACACCCTGGAGATGTCGGTGACCTATTTCCGCATCATCTGCCTGGCGGTGCCGGCCAACGCCTGGTCCCTGTGCATCTGCGCGGGCATGCTGGCCATCAACAAGACCAAGATCACGATGGTGACCAACATCACCGCCAACCTGGTCAACGTCTGTGGCAACTACCTGCTCATCGGCGGACACTTCGGATTTCCGGCCCTGGGTGTCAAGGGTGCGGCTATCGCCACAGCCACGGGCACGGTGGTCTCCTGCCTGATCGCCATCGTTTTCGCCTGCAAGAAGGATGGTTACCTGCGGCTGAAAGCCCGGCTGCTGGGCCGTTTCGACAAGCATACGATGCACAGCCTGTTCACCGTCGGCACCTCCGCGGCGGCCGAGTCGGTCTTCCTGCGCATCGGGTTCCTGATCAACAATAAACTGATCGCCGGTATCGGCACGACGGCCTTCGCTGCCAACCAGATCGTGCAGCAGATCACCTCCTTGTCCTTCACCGTGGGTGATGGCCTGGCGACAGCGGGCTCCGCCCTGGTCGGACAGAATCTGGGTGCCGAGCGGCGCAACACCGCCCACGGCATCATCCGGATCGTCCGCAGGATCTCCATCTTCACGTCCATCGCGCTGATCATCCTGTTCCTGCTGCTGCGTGATTCCATGCCCCTTTTGTTCACACGGGAAGCCATCGTCATCAGCGGTGTTTCTCTGTCCTTTATCGTGGTGTGCTTCGGCGTCATCCCGCAGAACGGCCGTGTCGTATATGCCGGCTGCCTGCGTGGGGCGGGCGATGCTCGGTTCGTCGCGATCTGCGCGCTGCTGAGCGTGGCCATCGTACGTCCGCTGCTGACCTACCTGTTCTGCTATCCGATGAACCGGGCCTTCCCGGCACTGCAGATGGCCATCGTCGGACCCTGGGCTTCCTTCGTCATCGACGCCTATATCCGCGACTATCTGCTGCACCGGCGTGTCGAGTCCGGGCAGTGGATGCACATCAGATTATAATTTTTTAAAAACCTTCAATCTTCCTTCAAGCAACCTCCTGTACAATGAGCCCATCAAGTTCAAAAAAGGAGGTTGTTTCCATGAAACCTATGAAAAGATTATTTTTGATTCTATTCTCGACGGTACTCACATTCAGCCTGTTTGCCTGTGGCAAGACAGCAAGTACCTCAAATACTGAAACTAGCACTGCGGTGCAGGAGGAACAGAACACGGCATCGGCACCTGAAGAAGAGAGCCAGCCGACCGAAGAAACGCCTGAGGGTCAGCCACCGGAAAAGCCGGAAGGCAATCCCCCAGAAGGCGCACCTGAGGGCAATCCACCGGAAGGTGCTCCTGAAGGCAACCCGCCGGAAGGCAATCCTCCGGACGGTAAAGGTGGACCTGGCGGTGCGCCCGGCGGAGCTCCGGGCGGCAGCAGCGCGGACATTGAATACAGCGGTTCTGTAGAAGTAACTTCTGCGGACACGCAGAGCGGCAAGACCTACGAAAGCACCACGGCAGACCAGAGCGCGCTTCTGATCACCACCTCTGACGAAGTCACCATCACCGACCCCACGGTCACCAAAACGGGTGATTCCGATGGCGGCGATAACTGCAACTTTTATGGATTGAACGCGGCGGTCCTGGTACAGGGCGGTTCCACCACCACCATCACCGGTGGCACGATCACCTCGGACGCGGATGGCGCAAACGGCGTATTCAGTTACGGCGGCAACGGCGGCCAGAACGGTGCCGAGGGCGATGGCACCACCGTGATCATCAAGGATACGACCATCGAGACCACGGGCGATGGCTCCGGCGGCATCATGACCACTGGCGGCGGCACGACCTACGCCTATGACCTGGATGTGACCACTTCCGGACGCTCCTCCGCAGCGATCCGCACCGACCGTGGCGGCGGCACTGTGTATGTTGAAGGCGGCACCTACACCTCCAACGGCCTGGGCTCCCCGGCGATCTATTCCACCGCAGAGATCCACGTCACCGATGCGGATCTGGTCTCCAACCTGTCTGAGGGTGTCTGCATCGAGGGCCTGAATTCCATCGAACTGACCGACTGTGACCTGACCGCGAACAACACCCAGTGCAATGGCAACGCCACCTTCCTGGATACGATCATGATCTACCAGTCCATGTCGGGCGATGCGGACAGCGGCACGTCCACCTTCACCATGACGGGCGGCAGCCTGACCAGCAAGAGCGGCCATGTCTTCCACGTGACCAACACCAGCGCGGTCATCAATCT
>CADBPG010000152.1 GCA_902796435.1 uncultured Eubacteriales bacterium
CTTTTTTTCATGGTTTTTCTTGCTTTTCTTTTTGGAAAGACATATAATGGACGAGGGTTAGAAAACGCTAACCATACCGCAAGACGCACAGGCAGCAGTTCACCGTGGAAAGCTACCGGCAGTTTTTCCTGAACGCCGGGTATGAGGACGTCCAGATCGTGGTGGCCGAGGGCCGCATTCCCTGCGCCGTGGCGACCATGACCAAGAAATAACGAAAAGAGGATACAGACATGATCAAAACAACACTGAAGATCGAAGGCATGATGTGCGGCATGTGCGAGGCGCATATCTGCGACGCGATCCGCAAAGAAGTTCCTGCGGCAAAGAAGGTCAAGGCCTCCAAGGGTAAGAAGGAAGCCACCTTCCTGTCCGAGACGGAGCCGGATCTTGCCAGCCTGAAGGCCGCCATCGACGCCACGGGCTACACCTGCTTGGATATCACCACGGCGCGCAGAAAGCTTTCTCTTTCCTGAACAGGCACGATATCTCCACGTAAGCCCTTGCGATGACATCAGATTCCTTGTATAATATTTATTATAGAGTAAGACGGATTCCTTAAGAATCAGTACGAAAGGAGCAGATTTGATGTCTAGATTCAAAGCACCAACGACCCCGGAGGTCTCGCAGCGCGAGATCCTGCACCAGCAGCGGGTCCGTGACCTGGCTGTGGAATGCATGGTCATTCTGAAGAACGATGGAACACTTCCCCTGAAGTCCAAGGGCAAGATCGCCCTGTACGGTAATGGAGCCCGGGCTACGGTCAAGGGCGGCACCGGTTCGGGTGACGTTTACGTCCGTGAGACTGTGAACATCGAAGAAGGCCTGCAGAAAGAAGGCTTCGTCGTGACCACGAAGGCCTGGATCGACCGGCAGGAGATCGCGGCCAAGGAAGAGCAGGAGAATTACAATAAAACAACGATCGAAGCTGCGATCGCGGCGGGCCAGTCTCCGGAAGCGGCCCACATGATGCTGACCTTGAACCCGCTGACCCCCAAGGCCATCGCCCCGATCACCGAGGAGGACGTTGCCGCCAGTGACACCGACACCGCCGTATACGTGCTGGCCAGAAACTCTGGCGAAGGCAAGGACCGCAGCGCCGAGCCGGGTGATTACGAGATCTCCCCGCAGGAAGCGGAAGCCCTTTCCTTCCTGGCAGAGAAATATGACAAACTCATCGTGCTGCTGAATATCGGCGGCGTGATCGATACCAAGCCCCTGCGTGCCATCGAAGGCATCAACGCGGTCGTCCTGTCCGGCCAGATGGGCAACATGACCGGCATCACCGTGGCGGACCTGCTCAGCGGTGCTGGCATCCCCTCCGGTAAACTGACCGACACCTGGGCAGAGAATTACAGTGATTATCCCTCCTCCGAAGGCTTCAGCCACAACGATGGTGATGTGAGCGACGAGTACTATACCGAGGGTATTTTCGTGGGCTATCGCTATTTCGATACCTTCAACGTGGCCCCGGCGTATGAGTTCGGTTTCGGTAAGTCCTACACCGAGTTCGCCATCGACACCGAAAGTGTCGCCGTAGAGGGTGATGAAGTCATCGTCAAGGTGAAGGTCACCAACATCGGCAAGGAATATCCTGGCAAGGAAGTCGTCCAGGTGTACGTTTCCGCCCCGGAAAAAGGCCCGGTCAAACCGTACCAGGAGCTGCGCGGCTTCAAGAAGACCCGTCTGCTGCAGCCGGGCGAGTGCGAGGTGCTTACGATCACCATGAAGGCGGAATCCTTCGCCTCCTACTGCGCGAACCATGGCGCCTGGGTGCTGCCGGAAGGCGCGTACGTGATCCGCGTCGGCAACAGCTCCCGTAATACCCACGTAGCCGCCCTCGTCGAGCTGCCGGAGACCGTACACGTACATTTCGTCAAGAAACTGTTCGCGGATCCTCAGGGCGCGGTGGAAGAGATCCAGCCCACTGGCAACCATTGGACAGCCCCTTGCGAAGCGGAAGAGAAGGCCGCTGCTGTGCGCCTGACCCTGGATCCGAAGGCTCTTTGCCAGAAGACCGCGGTATATCCGGAACTGCCCGCAGCGCTGCCGAAGAAGGAATTCGACCATGTGCTGCAGTTTGACGAGGTCGTTTCCGGCGCTGTCACCCTGGACGAGTTCATCGCGGACCTTTCCGATGAAGAGCTGGGCTACCTGATGGTGGGTAACTCCATTGATAACAAGGGCTTCCAGAACGTCCTGGGCTCTGCCGCGAAGCATCTGCCCGGTTCCGCTGGTGAGACCACCGAGAAGCTGTCCGAGACCCGTGGTCTGAAGATCATGGAACTGTGCGACGGCCCTGCCGGCCTGCGCCTGACGCCCGAGTTCATCGAGAAGCCGGACGGCACCTTCGTCGGC
>CADBPG010000153.1 GCA_902796435.1 uncultured Eubacteriales bacterium
CACGTTCACAAACGCGGTGAGCGGACTTGGCAACGCCGGTAATGGTGGTACCAACTGGGAATCTGCGCTGCAGACGGCCAACGGTGTGGACTTCGGCGATGACGATCAGACCTTTGCGGTCTTCGTTTCTGATGGTAACCCGACCTTCCGTACCACGCAGAATGGATGGAATGATTGGAGCTATCAGTATCAGCAGTATGGTACTGGTCAGGAGACGACGCAGAATATTCAGCGCTGCTATACAACGGCTGTTGATGATGCCGCAGCACTCGCCCAGCGGGTGACCACTGGCAACTTCTTCACCATTGGTGCGTTCGGTAACGTGGACCGTATGGAACAGTTGACTGATGATGCCGGTTCCGACTCCAGCACCAACTACTACAGCGCGCAGGATACGGCAGCCTTGAACCAGGCGATCGCTGACATTCTTGCCAAGATCGAGATGGCCGGCTTTGCTGATGCAGAGATCGATGACGGCACGACCAACCAGGTTCAGACATCTTCCGGTGAAGTTGCTGAACTGCTTGAAGTCGACACGGATTCCTTTAAATACTATCGTTCCGGCGGTTCTTATGGCAGCATGACCGAGTGGTCGGATGCCCCCGAGGCCAAGTTCGAAAACGGTACGGTCGTTTGGGACCTTGAATCTGAGGGTGTCCTGGAGAACGGTGTCCGTTATACTGTCACCTTCGACTGCTATCCCAGCCAGACGACCTATGATATCATCGCCCAACTGAAGAATGGTGACATCACTTACGACAGTCTGGATTCTGAGATCAAAAAGTATATCGTGGATAACGGCGGTGGCTCCTATTCGCTGCGTACAAACACGAATGCTTCAATCTCCTGGGACGACACCCGTGATGATGACGGTGAGAAGACCAGTGCGTATACCAATCCGGATCCGGTCGCTACTGATGCGTCCACATTGCAGGTCAATAAAACGTGGGATCCGAATGAGCCTGATGTCGATAGCCTTAAAATGACGGTTCTTATGGATGGGAAAAAATTCCACGAATCAACCCTTTCTGCATCCAATAACTGGTCCGATACATCCTTTATCTCCGTCGGTATCATCAAGAACGGCAAAGTGCTTTCTGGCGCGGAAGGCCATGACTTCTCCTTTGCCGAACTGGACAATACACAATATCACTGGGAGCTTGATGCGCCGACAGTGCATCCGATGCTGGTCAATGGTCAGATGACGATGCTCATCAAGGTCGATGAGAAGCATCCGGCGCAGGGTACAACATATACCATCGGTGATGATACATATTATGTTGATGATGCTGCCACGGGTTTGACAGCGACCAACTATCGTCGTTCCAACCTGAACCTGAAAAAAACTGTGGTCGGTGAGGATGTTCCGGAAGACGCTACCTTCCCGTTCACCTTGACTGTGAACAATGCGAAGGCGCCTGAGCAGGAGCCGACAGATGATCCGAACCACGACTCTGATTATTGGGTATGGTTCTCCATCTATGATACTAAAGCCGGTGCTACAGTGACTGACGCGACCGTTTCTGGAACGGGCGTAGTCGGCCCCTCTTCTTCCGGTTACTACTATGCTCCGAGCGGTACTGCCATCTCTGTGGAAATGAAGGATGGTTGGAACCTGCGTTTCACCAACTTGCCTTCTGGCACCACTTATACCTTCGTTGAAGGCGACCTTGAGACGGGCTTCAAGTTTAACAAAGCTGAACTGACTGCTGGTGAAGATTCTACATTCTCCGGTGATCAGACTACGACGGGTAAGATTGAGAACACCAAGACGAGTTATGAAGTGACATATACCAACGAATATGCGTTGGTCAACGTCACTGTAAACAAGGTTTGGGAAGACAATAATGACCAGGATGGAAAACGGCCAGAAGAACTGGCTCTGACCCTGAATGGCCTGCCCAGTGGAACCACAGCACCGGAACCCACGATCAAGAAAGATGGAAAAACCTGGACTTACACCTGGGAGAAGCTTCCGAAATATGATTCTGATGGTAAAGAACTCACATATACTGTAACGGAAGAGAATGTTCCGGCAGATTATGAAGTCTCGGGATCCCCGGCACAGAACAAAGGCACCATCACCAATACCCATGAGCCGATCAAGACCACCGTTAAAGTGACCAAGGCCTGGGAAGATGAAGATAACAAATATAACACTCGTCCTGAAAACATCTCTGTGACCCTGAAAGCGGACGGCACTGCCGTTGGCGAGGCACAGACGCTGAGTGGCGACGACTGGACGTACACATGGGAAAACCTGGATGCTTACAAGGCGGGCAAAGCGATCGAGTATACCGTTGATGAAGTTGAAGTCGATGGATACCTGACTACGATGGGTGAAGTAACCGGCACGCCTGAAGATGGCTACGAGGTCACCATCACCAACTCCAATGTCACCATCCCGACCGATACAGATACCTTCTTCAAGAAGACCGTTACAGAGGGAACGGAAGGTAAAGCGGCAACGTTCACTTTCACGCTCTCCGGTTCTGATGGAGCTCCGATGCCTGCAAATACCACAGGCACCGCGACCTATGCTGCCGGTGAGACTGGCGACAAGACCATCGACTTTGGTAAGATTACCTACTCCAAAGAAGGTACTTACACCTATACCATTACCGAAACTGACACGCCTGCCGGCTGGACAGCGAGCGGAAGCCCGGCGACAGTTACCGTGACCGTCTCCAAGGATGAAAGCGGCAAACTGACGGCTGAAGTCAGTGCCGGTGCGATCACCAATGCGTACAGCACGGGTACTGTCAGCGTCGACCCGCCGGTCAAGAAGGATATCACCGGTACAGAGGAACTGTACAACAAGGGCGATTTCACCTTTGAGATCTCCGGTCCTGAAGGAGCTCCGATGCCGGCGAATACCAGCATCACCAACAGTGAGACCTATGAACTTCCGAACAGAGAAGGTTACTATGAATTTGGTGAAATCACATTTACCAAGCCGGGTACCTACACCTATGAAGTAACCGAGTCCGGCAGTGCTCTGGGCGTCACCAATGATTCAGAAGCGACGAAGTCGATCACCTTCACCGTTACCGATAACGGCGATGGTACACTTTCTGTCGCACCGACTACCGATGATGCGGTATTTGAGTTCACCAATAAATACAAGACCGGCGAGCTGGATATCACCAAGACGGTCGTCAACGAAGTCAGCGAGTCTGACACCACCAAGTTCACCTTCACTGTTGAGATCACAGATGCGGAAGGTAATGCCGTAGAAGGCGAATTCCCGTACACGATCGGCAGCACAGAAGGAACGATCACTTCTGGTGGAACTCTGCAGCTGGCTGGCGGCGAGACTGCCAAGATCACCGGAATCCCGGACGGCGCGACCTACAAGGTCACTGAAACTGAAAAGTCAGGATATACTGCAGATCAGACGGAAGCAACGGGTACGATCGATGCAGCAACTCCTGCAGAAGCAGCCTTTACCAATACTTATAATGTAGATCCGACGATCTTCGTGCTGAAGGCTTCCAAGACTCTGATAGTCAAAAAGCCTGCGAACAACCCGCCGGATATCAGCGGCAAGTTCACATTCACCATCACTGGTGCTGATGATGAGACGCCTCTGCCGGAGAATACATCTGTTACCAACCCGGATGGTGTAGGCGGCGAAGCCACTTTCGGTGAAATCGAATTTACGAAGCCGGGTACATATCAGTACACCATCACCGAGGAAGGCGATGTGCCTGGTGTTACCAACGGAACACTTTCCTATACTGTCAAAGTCGAAGTTACTGACAATGGCGATGGCAGCATGACTGCAAAGGTGATTGAAGGCTCTGAAGTGACTGCCTTCACAAACACCTATGAAGTAACCCCGGCTGAGCTTGAAGAAGGATTCAAGGTCACCAAGTCCATCGAGGGTACTACGTTGGCCGCTGGCGCGTTTGAGTTTGAGGTCACCGGTGATGCTCCTCTGCCGGAGCCTGCGACCGCGACCAATGATGCTGATGGCAATGTAGAGTTCAACAAGGTCACATACGATGAGCCTGGAACCTACACCTACACGATCACTGAAGTCGATGGTGGCAAGAGTGGCTACACCTATGACGACCATAAAGTCATGGTCACTGTAGAAGTCACCGATAATGGCGAAGGTGAATTGGTAGCTGAAGTTACCTACGATGGTGAGACCGAGTTTAAGAATACGTATGAAGCTTCCGGCGAAGCGGATCTCTCCGTGAAAAAGACCTTGAATGGTCGTGCGCTTGAGGACGGACAGTTCACATTTGAACTGGTCGATCAGGCGACCGGTGAGGTGCTGCAGACCAAGACGAATAACGCTTCCGGACAAGTCGTATTTGACCCGATCAAATACACGCAGGAGATCTTCAATGAGGAATCTACCTCTGAGAAGACGCCGGCAGAAGGCAACTCTACTGACGCATCTGCAGAAGAGATCGAAAAGGCCGAAGCTGTTGAAACGGAAACTACCGATGAAGCAGTTGAAGAGCCTGTGGCTGAAGAGACTGTGATCGAAGAATCTGCGGCTCCTGAAGAAGAAGCAGTTGAAGAGCCTGCTGAAGAAGAGATCGTTCTTGCCAGCGAGGCAGAAGAGACTGCTCCGGAAGAAGAAGCCGTGGTCGAAGAGACTGAAGTCGTAGAGGAAGCTGAAGAAGAGCCGGTCTACGAAGAGGCAGTTGTTGAAGAAACCGAGGAAGAGGCTCCTGTGGTCGAAGAGACCGAGGAAGAAGCACCTGCAGAAGAGGAAACTGTAGTTGAAGAGACGGAAGAGATTCCGGAAGAGACCGCAGAAGAAATCGAACTGGCAGAGGCTGGCCGCTTCAAAGAGTTTACCTACATCATTCGTGAAGTTGACGATCAGAAACCTGGTTACACCTACGACACGCATGAGGTTACAGTCACTGTTACTGTCACCGATGATGACGAAGGCAACTTGGATACCGATGTCTCCTACAGTGGTGCCACAACGTTCGAAAACAAGTACGAGGCAGAGGGTGAAGCGCAGTTCGAAGGAACCAAGACGCTGAATACCGATGTTGAAGGCAAAGAGCTTGAAGAAGGACAGTTTACATTCCAGCTCAAGGAAGGCAACAAAGTGCTCGGCGAAGTCACGAACGATGCAGACGGCAACTTCTCCTTTGATGCGATCAGTTATGATCAGGATGATGCCGGCAAGACCTTCGAGTACAAGATCGTCGAAGTGAATGATGGCAAGAAGGGATATACGTACGACAGTCATGAGTGCACCGTAACGGTCGAAGTCACCGACAATGGTGATGGTACTCTGGATTGTGCTGTAACCTATTCCGATGGCGACAAAGCAGCTTTCGATAATAAGTATAAGCCGCTGCCGACGACCGCAAAGGTCAAGGGAACCAAGAGCCTGACCGGCAAGAACCTTAAGGACGGCGAGTTCACCTTTGAACTGAAGGATGAAGAAGGCAAAGTTGTCGCCACCGCGACCAACAAAGCCGACGGATCTATTGAATTCGAAGAGCTTAAGTTTGAGAAGGAAGGCACCTATACTTATACAGTGACTGAAGTCAAGGGCAACGACGAGCGCACGACCTATGACGAGTCCGAATTCACGATCACAATCACCGTGACCGATAATGAAGGACAGTTAGAGGCTAAGATCGAAGGCAATGATTTCGAGTTCGAGAATGAGTATGAGCCGATTCCGGTCGAAGTCGTGATCGAGGGAACCAAGACACTGACTGGCAGAACTCTGAAAGAAGGCGAATTCACTTTCGAACTGACGGATGAGGACGGTAATGTTACTGAAGCCACCAATAAGGCCGATGGGACTATTGTTTTCAATCTGGGCAAAAAGGATGAAGGCACCTATACCTACACTGTGACAGAGGTCAAAGGCAAGGATAAGGATATCACCTACGATGATTCCGAGTTTACGATCACTGTCACTGTGAAGAATGTGAATGGCGAACTGAAGGCAACTGTTAAGGGTAATGACTTCGAGTTCGTAAACAAGTATACTCCTTCTCCTACCCCGCATACTGGTGACAACACCAACATGTGGCTGTGGGTCGCGATCATGTTGGCCGCTGGTCTTGAGCTTGCAAGCCTGATCTACGTCAGAGTTCGTAAGAACAAGTAATCAAAACTTTAAAAACACCGAGACTTGAAAAAAAGTCCCGGTGTTTTTTTGTCTTTTCTACATTGTCTTCCTGAAAATTGCATGCTACACTACAGGCAAATTATCGTGTTTGTACCCAGGAAAGAAGAAGGAGGTACTTATGGAAGAGATCATCCAGGGAACGTTCAATCGTTCGTCGGCACCTACACCACGGCCCAGATCGACACCGCCTGGACCCTGGCCATGATGGAGGACTTTGAGCACTGGTTCCACACCGACCCACGCGCCGCCGAGTTCCAGCATTTGAACTGGAACGAGGAAATGGAAGAAGCAAGGAAGCGGGCAGAAGAGTAAAAGTGGGGTTTACGTTCTGACTTTGAGGCGCTTCATGATAGAAGGTAGCCAGATTGGTCTGGTTACCTTCTATCGGTAGGATTCTATTTGGCAGAAGGTAACGGTACGAGCTGATTACGTTCTGTGCGTGATATCCTTTGCTGCAGACGGTAGTCAGATTGGGTGGTTTACGTTCTACCTTTGATGGCCTTTGTAGCAGAAGGTAACCGGATCCGATGCATTACCTTACATAACTGATGCCCTTCATAGCAGAAGGTAATTGCCTCCTGAACACTACGTTCTGCAATCGATGTCTTTCGTGGTGGAAGGTAACCGGATCGACGGACTACGTTATGGATGCAACATTTTTCATGGCAGAAGGTAATCGGCCCCGTCACACTACGTTACGTATCCAACACCTTTTATGGCAGAAGGTAAATGGGCAGTTCTGCCTGCGCTACAAAAAACAAGCCCGCCGAAAACTCTTGTTTTCGACGGGTTTACTCTTGTGAAAGAGGGGCAATCTACTTTTTTCTCGCTGCCAGGTATCCCATGACAGACGCACTGGACGAATCCCTTCCGGCATATTATAATCATTTTATGATACCATAGTAGTAAAGGAGCACAGCACATGTACCGCTACGAGACCCACCTGCACACCGTCGAATCCAGCAAATGCGGGAAGACGCCCGGTCGCGAGTATCCGGCGATCTTCCAGGCACGCGGCTATGACGGCATCTTCATCACCGACCATTTCTTCCATGGCAATACACGCCCGGACAGGGACCTGCCCTGGCCGGAGTATGTGGAGGCCTACATGAAAGGGTACGAGGAAGCCAAGAAAGCCGGCGACGAGATCGGTTTCAAGGTCTTCTTCGGCATCGAGGAGAACTTTGAGGGTGATGAGTACCTGATCTATGGTGTGGACAAGGACTTTCTCTTGGCACATCCGCAGATCCCCCACTGGACCCGCGAGGAGATGACCCAGTGGGTGCATGAGGCCGGTGGCGCCGTGATCCAGGCGCACCCCTTCCGCGACCGTGACTATATCAGCAAGATCCACCTGTATCCCGACGGGGTGGAGGGCATCGAGGGCATCAATACCGCGAATACCGCGAACGATAACCTGGCCGCCCTGTGCTACGCCAAGGCCTTCGATATGCTGATCACCGCCGGGTCCGACACCCACGATAAGGCCAAGATCGGGGACATGAACGGTGGCATCCTGTATGATACACCTATCACCTCGGCCAAGGATTTCGCCGACCGGCTGAAGCGAAAGGAGCGCCCGAAGATCTTCTATCCGCAGGTCTTGTTTGAGGGCATGGAAAGTGTGCAAGTCCAGCTGCCGGCGGAGATCAGCCGTGATGGCGTCTGGGCGGACCTGGCACCGGAGGAGATCCAGCAGTGGGTCCAGAAAGCCGGTGCGACCAAAGCGCATCCGGAGGAGGCTGTGGGCCAGATCGTGGCCGGTCTGCAAGGGGAAGCAAAGGCTCTGCAGTATGCAAAAACACTGGCGGCCATGATCCGCAAAGAGACGGTATCTTCCCACAGGGAGGAGTCCACCACAAAATTCAAAGAATTCAGAACCCTGTTGAAGGGCCTGTTCCCGCATATTTTCGGTGTCTGCCGGATGACGGAGTTCGACAATGGTTTCGTGCTGCACTGGCGGGGACAAGACGGTGAAAAACCGCCGGTCCTGTTCATGAACCATCACGATGTCGTGGAAGTAACGAGGGGCTGGTCCCATGACCCCTTCTCGGGGGATATGGCCGACTGTAAGCTTTGGGGCCGGGGCACTCTGGATGATAAAGGCGGTCTCTGGGCGATGCTGCAGGCGGCAGACGAACTGGCGGCGGAGGGCTTTACTCCTGCGCGCGACATCTGGTTCTCCTCCTCCTGCACTGAGGAGACCGATGGCAGAGGCGCCAGGGAGATCGCCTCGTGGTTCCAGACCCAGGGCATCCATTTCGAAATGTGCTTCGATGAGGGCGGCATGATCCTGCATGAACCCATCAGTGGTGTGGACGCGACCTTCGCCATGATCGGCGTCGGCGAGAAGGGCTGCGCGGACTTAAGGTTCATCGCCAGGTCCAAGGGCGGCCATGCATCGACACCGGGCAAGAATACACCGTTGGTGCGTCTGGGCCGCTTCATGGCGGCCGTGGAGGACAGCCACATCTTTGAGACGGAGCTGTCGCCCGCGATCTGCGAGATGTTCCGCCGGTTCGCACCCTACATGGGCAAGGCCGGCATCGTGATGCGGCAGCCGGAGAAGTTCGCGCCGTTGTTGAAGAAGGTCGTGCCCACCCTTTCTGCGACCGCCGCGGCGCTGCTGCGCACGACCGTCGCCTTCACTATGGCCAGGGGCTCCTCGGGCAGGAATGTTCTGCCGCAGAGCGCCTGGGTCAATGGCAATATGCGCTATTCGCACCACCAGGGGCAGAAAGGTTCCTTCAAAGCCATCCAGAAGATCGCGAAAAAGTATGATATCGAAATGGTGATTATGGATCCGGGCGTTCCTTCTCGGATCACGGACTATAAGGGCACAGCGTTCCAGCTGGCGGAGCGGGCGGTGCAGGCCGTCTTCCCGGGTGTTGAGGCCGCGCCGTACCTGATGACCGGCGCGTCGGATTCGCGTTTCTTTGATGCGGTCAGCGACCAGTGCATCCGCTTCCTGCCCTTCCAGATCGACGATCAGCAGATGAGTTCGATTCATGGCACTGATGAAAACGTGGACCTGGATACACTGGTTCCGGCGGTGCAATGGTACCGGTACATGATAAAAGAGGTGTAAGATGGAGCAGAAAAAAGGACTGGATATCAGCGCAAAAAGCTTTATCACCGCGATCATCATCATTTTTGTCCTGATGGCGGTGACCTACCTGCTGACGTTTTTGATCCCGGGTGGGGCCTATGCCCGTACGACAGACGCAAGTGGCAATACGGTCATCGATACGGTGGCAGGATTCCAGTCGGTCAAGGGCGGGTTACCCTTCTGGAAGTGGATCCTGTCTCCGATCCTGGTGCTGGGCGCGGAGGGTTCCGGCACGCTGATCGCGGTCATCATCTTCCTGCTGGTCATCGGCGGCGTGTTCAATGCGTTGAACGTCTGTGGCCTGATGAATTATATGCTGGACAAACTGGTCGCCCGCTTTGGTGCCGTGCGTTGGCGTCTGATGGCGGTCCTTGTCTTTTTCTTCATGGCCATGGGCTCGCTTGTCGGGTCCTTTGAAGAGGTCGTGCCCTTGGTGCCGATCGTGACCTCCCTGGCACTTGGCCTGGGCTGGGACGCAGTGACAGGCATCGCCATGAGTCTGCTGGCGGCGGGCTGTGGATTCGCGGCTGGCGTGGCCAACCCTTTCACCATCGGCGTAGCGCAGACCCTGGCCGGGCTGCCCATGTTCAGCGACGTATGGTTGCGACTGCTGTCCTTTGTCTGCATCTACGCACTGCTGTTGACCTTCATCCAGCTGCATGCAAAACGCCTGCCGCAGCAGCCGAAAACGACAGCAAAGACCCAGCATGAGGCGGATCCCAAGATGGACAAGGGACTGCTCCTGTTTGGGGTCATCCTTGGCGCGGGCATCATCCTGGTTTTAAGTTCCGGTCTGATCCCCGCCTTGCGCGATTATACGATGATCATTGTCGCGGTGATGTTCCTGGCGGCCGGCATCGCCTCCACGCTGAAGACCGGTATGACGGGCAAGAAGTTGGGTAAAGCGTTTCTTCAGGGACTGATCACCATCGCCCCCTCGATCTTGATGATCCTGATGGCGGCATCCATCAAGTACACGATGGTCGAAGGCAAGATCCTGGACACCTTGCTGCATGGTGCGGTCCTGGCGGCCGGCTCCATGAGCAAACCAGTGCTGATCCTGTTCATCTATGCGATCTGCCTGGTGATGAATTTCTTCATCCCGTCGGGCTCTGCAAAGGCGTTCCTGCTGATCCCGCTGATCGTACCGCTGGCGCAGATCTTCGGTGTGAGCGCCCAGCTGTGCATCGTGGCCTTCGCCTTCGGCGACGGGTTCAGCAACGTGTTCTACCCCACAAACCCGGCGCTGTTGATCTCGGTCGGCCTGGCAGGTACCGGATATGGCGCCTGGGCGAAATATTCGTGGAAATTCCAGGTTCTGAACTTGGCTTTGACCTCGGGTCTGCTGCTACTGGGGCTGGTCGTGGGATATGCATGATTTACATTACTGAAAACACGAACCGCACCATCTCCGGCAGGTACTTAGCCCAGGGCTCGGCGGCGTGGGACTGGCGCGTATCCAGCAGGAACATGAGGTGGTCCTTGTCGAAGCCTTTCTCGCGGAATTTGCGGTAGACGGCCAGGACGTAATCCACGCTGGTCACATCGATGCTCTGGTCTCCGTTGTAAAAAGCGATCCGATGATCCTGGAGCCGTGAGAAATCATAGGCGTCCAGATAGTTCAGCAGTTCATCCAGCTGGAACATGGGGAAGCCGGGGGAAAAGACCAGTGCCTTTCCGAAGACTTCCGGCCATGTCAGCATCATGTAGTAAGACGCGGAACCGCCCGCGGACACACCGCCCACACAGGTGTTGGCTGCATTTGGCAGTGTCATGAAGTTTTCATCAATGAGTGGTTTCAATGTTTCCACCACAAACCGGCCGTAGGTTTCGGTGGAACTGGGCTCTGCGATGACGGGCGTACGGAACCCATGCACCACGGTCCCCGCCTCGGCGCGTGGGAAGGGCGGAGTGAGCTCGGCTCCGCGGTCGGAGGAGTTGTCGATGGTGACGATGATGGCAGAGAACCCCTCGATTTCGCTGACCGCGCGGTCTGCGTATAAAGGATCGTCTGTGTCACTGGCGAAGACGCCCTGTCCATCGTGCAGGTAAATGACCGGGAAGCGCTTAATCCCGTCATAATCCTCCGGCAGCCAGACCTGGATGCGGCGCCGACGGTGATCCGCGTAGGGCACCATTTCCAGTTCAAAAGACTGCAGCGTCCCTTTTGGGATCCGCTCCGGATGCGTAGTAGGAGTCAGTGTAAGTTTCATCAGAGCACCTCGCTTTCACATGTTTTGCAGGAGATCCGACATCTCCGCCACAGAGTGACAAATATAGGTAGCACCGGCCTCTTCCAGCTCGCCGGCGGGGGCAAACCCGGTGTAGACGCCCAGGCTGTCCAGCCCGCACAAGGCCGCGCCTTCTACATCGTGCTTGCGGTCACCGATCATCAGGATGGAGCGGCGGTCGGTCAGGCCCAGACGCTTAAGCGCTTCCTCGATCACATCTTTCTTCTCCGTGCGTTTTTCGTCCATGGTGGCGCCGATCACGGCGTCAAAATAGGGCAGCAGGTCGAAATGCTCCAGGATCTTCAGAACGAAGGGTTCCGGCTTGGAGGAAGCTACGGCAAGCACCTTGCCCTGGGCCTTCAGGGCCTCCAGCATCTCGGGAATACCCTCCAGCACCTGGTTCTCGAACAGGCCGACGGTGGAGAAGCGCTGCCGGTACACGATGACGGCTTCTTCCGCCTGTGCCCGGGTCAGCCCGTAGAACTCCATGAAAGAGGGGATGAGGGGCGGTCCGATGAAGCAGGTCAACTGGCTCAGGTCCGCCACGTCGATGCCAAAATGGTGCAGCGCATGCTGCACGCTTTTCGTGATGCCTTCCTGGGGGTCCGTCAGGGTCCCGTCCAGATCGAATAATAAATGTGTGTAGGTCATAGTCTTAAAGTGTCACTTGTACGTGGTTCGACTGGTCATAAGTAAACGCAGTCTGGGAAACCATATGGTTCAGGATCGTCAATGACAAGGGGTCGCCTCCGTGCTGCGGGAAGGCAGGAACTGCCGGACCACGATCAGGAGGAGCAAAAACGCCAGTATGACCAGAATGATCCGGTCCGTTTTCTGTGCGGTATTCAATCACAGACCTCCTTCTTATCAATCTTCCGGCGACCACGAGGGCTGCGTTTCCTCGATCTGCAGGAACCCGTCGACCTTGGTCGCCACCTGGTACTTATCTTCGTAGACGATCTCGCCCGGAGTGTTGGTGTAGACCAGATAGTAGGGCTGGTCATACTGCTCCAAAAGCCACAAGGCCGGGCGGATCATCTTCATCATTTCCTTAGAGTTTTCGGTCTTGAACCAGCAGATGACCGGTTCCTGGGCTTTACAGTGGGGCGGCCAGGGCAGGTTTTCCGCGAACCAGCTGTCGATTTCCTTGAAGAGGCCGGCATCTTCTTCGCTCATGATGTTCTTTTGGACCAGCTGCCAGCACATGCTGAAGACGCCCTTGGCGTGCATCGTGTTGGCGGCCAGCTCTTTGCCCTGGATGCGTACATATTTATAGCGTAATTCCGGCATGTGGGCCTCCTTTTTTTTGACATTATACAGCATCCAATATAACAGGGCAATGGGAACTTGACACTGGACCTGCTGCTGTATTATGATCAGTTTCAGAAAACCATGCAGAAAGGACACCACCTATGCTGACCTTTACCACTCCGGAACGGGCCGGTCTCGACCCGAAATATATCCGCAGGTTCCTGGCAGAAATGCAGCGGGACCACATAAACCTGCATGATGTGCTGCTTGTGCGCGGCGATGAGATCTTCTTTGAGAAGTATTGGGCACCCTTTACGCCGGAATTCCCGCACCGCATGTATTCCGTGACAAAAAGCTTCGTCGCCATCGCCATCGGGTTCCTGGTCCAGGAAGGGAAACTGTCGCTGGACGATCCGATCCTACAGTTCTTCCCGGACAAGATCGGGCCGGAGATGGATCCGCTGCTCAAGATGCAGACTATCCGGGACATGCTGATGATGAGCACCTGCTTCGCCGGGGCGAACTGGTTTTATCCAGAGGTAACGGACCGGCTGCAGTTCTACTTTGGCCTGAAAGCGGACAAGGTGCCGGGGACCATCTTTTCTTATGATTCCACAGGGTCCTATGTGTTGGGCTGCCTGGTGGAGCGGCTGTCGGGCATGAGTCTGCTGGACTATCTGAAGTCCCGTGTGCTGGACCGGTTGGGCGGCTTCGAAGACGCCCAGATCCTGGCCACGATGGACGGGACGCCCTGGGCGGATTCGGCCCTGGTCTGTCGGCCCAGGGCGCTGGCGGCCTTCGCCCGCTTCGTCCTGAACGGTGGATCCTGGGAGGGCGAGCAGCTACTGGACCGGGCGTATGTTAAAACAGCCACTTCCTGTTTGATCGAAAACAATATGCGGGACACCTGTAACTATAACACCTGGGGCTACGGCTACCAAATCTGGATGACAGAGCAGGGCGCCTGGTGTTTCAATGGCATGGGGGCCCAGTTCGCCATCTGCTGCCCGGACAAGGACCTGATCTTCGTGTGCAACGCGGACGACCAGCTGACGTCGGAGGTAGATTCGCCTCGGATCTTTCGTTCCTTCTTCGACCAGATCTACGCCCACATGGATGGGGCAGAGCCGGCACCTGCGGAGGTGGATCCGCAGGAAGAGTTCCAGCTTTCGGTCGCCCAAGGTTTTGCTACATCCCCCTTTGCCGCACAGGTCGAAGGCAGGACCTACCACTGCATGGACAATCCCATGGGCTGGCGGTGGTTCCGGTTGGAGTTCGATGAGGATGGCGGCGCATTGGTCTATGAAAATGCCCAGGGTGAAAAGCGGATGCCCTTCGGCCTGGGACATAATCGGTTCGACCTTTTCCCAGAGTACGGGTATTCCAACGACCAGGGCAATAAGCACGAGATGACAGACTTCCGCTACAAGGCTGCCTTTTCCGCCGCCTGGGTGGAAGAGCAGAAGCTGCGGCTGCGCGTCCAGGTCATCGACCGGTACTTCGGCCTGCTGGTCATCACCATCGGGTTCCGGGATCCGGAATGGGTCTCCATCCGGATGGAGAAAAGCGCCGAGGACTTCTTTGATACCTATCAAGGATGGCTGATCGGGCGGGCCATTTTGGAAACGATGGATCAGCCGGGAGCCAATGGACGACTGTGATGGCACGCCAGTACTTGCAAGAATAATTATAACAACATGAATGCAAGTAAAAAGCCGACAGTGTACTTGCGTAAAGGTTCTGAAGAGAGCGGATGTCAGTAATTATTGAGGCTGGTACTTGTATCAGGAAACCTGCAGACCTTCAATGTCAGTAAAAAAGCGAGGATTTTCGAATGCAAATGACAGTGCAATGGAAATGTAAGCCACTGACAGGGCAACTAATACTGACATCTTTGCCAGATAAAGAGCAAATGTAAGTATGGACCCTATAATACTTGCATTGAAGGACATATGAACTATTTCTACAAGTAGCAGATCAGGTTTGATACTTGCAAAACATAAGGAAAAATGGAATTTGCAAGTAGCGATCATAGAAAAAGTTCCAGGAGGGCAAAAATCTGCCCTCCTGTTGTTGTATACTAAAATCAATCACGAACAAGAACAGTACAAAGGAGGACCGTCTATGAACAAAGTTATTTTGATGGGCCGCTTGACCCGGGACCCGGAGGTTCGGTACACGGCCAGCAGCCAGCAAATGGCAGTCGCCCGCTATACCCTGGCGGTCAACCGCTCCTATAAGCGGGAGGGCGAGCCGGACGCGGATTTTATCAATATCGTGGCCTTTGGCAAGCGGGCCGAGTTCGCGGCCAAGTATTTCCGCAAGGGCATGATGGCCGCCGTAGTCGGCGAGCTGCGGGTCTCTTCCTACGATGACCGGGACGGTAACAAGCGCTGGTCCACAGATGTCATCGTCAGTGAGCAGTTCTTTGCGGAAAGCAGAAGCTCCGGCAATGAGGACCGGTCCCGGGACTTCGCGCCGAAGCAGGAGCGTAAGTACACCGCGCCACAGGCAGTAGAAGGTTTCGAACCGATCGATGTGGACGACGACGACCTGCCATTCTGATCATACCTGCACATTGCTGCAACACCATAATCCCCTTTCTTTGGAGAGATGAAGCTTTCATCTCTCTCTTTTTTTTCCAAACCCCGAAAATGGCAGGAAAAACTATTGAAAACATGCATGCATGCTGATAGAATCCGAGGTAATAAGAGTATTATAACGTAGATGATCCAAAGGAGGAACCAACATGCAAGTCTTCAATCCTTATCTGCCCAATTATGAGTATATTCCCGATGGGGAACCCCATGTGTTCGGCGACCGGCTGTATGTCTACGGTTCGCACGACCGTTTCAATGGTGAAAAGTTCTGTATGAACGATTATGTCTGCTGGTCCACACCGGTGGATAACCTGAAGGACTGGCGCTTCGAGGGCGTCATCTACAAAAAGACCCAGGATCCCACCAATCCGGAGGGGGACAAGGTCATGTACGCGCCGGATGTGGCCCAAGGCCCGGATGGACGCTTCTACCTGTATTATGGTCTGGCTGACCAGTATGAACTGAATGTCGCAGTGTGCGACACACCAGCCGGGGCCTACGAGTATGTGGGTTACGTGGTGCATCCGGACGGCACGCCCTGGGGTGAAAAGGATACGGACTTCATGCCCTTCGATCCGGGCATCCTCGTGGATGACGACGGCCGGATCCACCTGTACGCTGGTCAGGGACCGATGTTTGCGAAAGATGTGGAGAAGAACAAGGCTGACCGGTTCCGCGATTCCGCCTACTATGTGGAGCTGGAGCCGGATATGAAAACGATCAAACGGGGTCCGATCCGTCTGCTGCCGAACTGCGGCGAATCCGAAGGCACGGGTTTTGAGGCGCACGAGTTCTTCGAGGCCAATTCCATCCGCAAGTTCAACGGCAAGTACTACTTCATCTACTCCTCTGTGCAGAGCCATGAACTGGTCTACGCCACGTCAGACCGGCCGGACGGTGGCTTCGTGTACGGCGGAACGCTGCATTCCAACGGCGACGTCAAGGGCAGCGCCACCTTCGGCAGCCACGCGGGCAAGCATATCAAAGCGTATATCGGCAACAACCACGGTTCTGTGGTGGAGATCAAGGGGCATTATTATATCTTCGGACACCGCCACACCAACAAGATGCAGTTCTCCAGACAGGGCGTCGCCGAGGAGATCTTCATGGACGAAAACGGTGATTTCGCCCAGGCGGAGATGACCAGCTGCGGCCTGAACGGTGGGCCCTTGGAGGGCATCGGTACCTATTCCGCGGCGATCTGCTGCAACCTGATGTCCAAGGACGGCGCGGGCTTCAGCCACCCGTTGGCAATGACGGAGGAGCATCCGTACCTGACGCAGGATGGGGTCGACCGGGAGTCGGATCCAGGCCAGTATATCGCGAACCTGCGGGATGGAGCGCTGGCCGGCTTCAAGTATTTCGATTTCGAGAGCTTTGCGCCGGCCAAGATCTGCGTCCAGGTCCGGGGCTGCGCAGAGGGTACACTGCAAGTCTTCGATGCAGAAGAGGGAGGCAACTTGCTGGCTCGGATCCCGGTGCAGATCGATACGAAAGACTGGACCACCGCCGAAGCCCCGTTCTGTGCCAAAGGCCGGAAGACAGCCCTGTTCTTCCGCTATGAAGGCAGCGGCGCTGTAGATTTCTACTCTTTCACCCTGGAGGCTTAAAAGGTCCTGAAGGCATCAGGAGGTGATATGCCTTGGCAACCGTATTTTTAGTCTTGTTTCTGATCTTCAGTGCGATCCATCTGTACGACAGTTGGCATGACAATGCGAAAAACCGCGCGAGGACCAAGCCGTTCCTGCTGCTGTTTCTGGTCTTGTATTATGTGACATCGGCAGACAAGCTGGCGGTCTTCCTGCTGCTGGCACTGGTCACCAGCTGGCTGGGGGATATCCTTTTGATCCCCGAGGGACATGGATGGTTCACGGCAGGCGGCATCAGCTTCCTGCTCAGCCACATCTTTTTCATCCTGGCCTATACGGAGCATATCCGGTACACGGGCACACCCTGGGGCATCGTGATCCCAGTGGCCTTGCTGTACTACGTGGTCTCGGTCTTCATCATCCATAAGGTCCGGCCGACGACACCGAAGCCGATGGTCGTCCCCATGTGCCTGTACCTGATCGCCAACAGTACGATGAACGTGTTCGCGCTGATCCAGTTCTGCACCCACCGCGGAGGCGCGTCGCTGACCGCGCTGATCGGTGCGCTTCTGTTCTTCGTTTCGGACTGCACCTTGTTCCTGGTCCGCTATTATAAAAAGAATCCGGACCTGATCTTCAAGAAGCATTTTACAGTCATGCTGACATATCTGGCCGGTGAATTTCTGATCGTTTTGGGTATGCTGGGTATGTAAAGCAGGGGAGGTATTGTTATGAAGTATTTTTTCATCATGAATCCAAAGGCCGGTGCAGGCACGGCCGGACAGACGATCCGCCAGGCCATCGAGATGCTGCCGGAAAAAGAGGACTGCCGGATCTATGAAACAAAAGGTGTCAAGGATGCGACTGCATTCGTCAGACAGTGGTGTGCCGATCATCCGGAGGAAGAAGTGCGTTTCATCGCCTGCGGCGGCGACGGTACGATCAATGAGGTCATCAATGGGGCGGTCGGCTGTCCCCAAGCCAGTGTATCCTGCTACCCCTGCGGCAGCGGCAATGACTTTGTCAAAGCCTTTGGCGGCGCGGAGAAGTTCCTGGATGTCCCGGCGCTGGTACACGCGGAAGCAAAACCCATCGATTTGCTGAAGACGGGAGAACTGTACAGTGACAACGTGGTCAATTTCGGGTTCGATACGACGGTGGCGATCACCGTCAATCAGGACCGGGCGAAGACCGGCCATGGCAGCAAAGGATCCTACACAAAGGGCATCATCAAAGCATTGCTCACCAGCATGAAAAACACCTGCACCGTCAAGGCGGACGGCGAGGTGCTGAACCCGCAGGGCAAGATGCTGCTGTGCACCGTGGCGAACGGCCAGTATGTCGGCGGATCCTTTAAGTGCGCACCCAGAGCCGCTGTGGATGATGGCTGGATCGAGGTCTGTCTGATCAAACCGATCTCCCGGCTGCGTTTTGTTAAGATCCTGGACATCTATACGAACGGCCGGCACCTGGATGAGCCGAAGATGCAGGACATCGTGGTCTACCGGCGGGCGAAAAAGGTAGAGGTCGATGCGCCGGAAGGGTTTGCCTATTCTCTGGACGGCGAGATCATCTACGAGAATCATTTCACGGTGGAGATCGTACCCGGCGCGGTACAGTTCGCTGCCCCGTGAGGGAAGGTTTCAGTAAAAAAGAAACACGGAAAGGATCGGTTCCTTTCCGTGTTTTGGTTTATATAAGGGATCTGTAATTCTCCGCCACCTGCGGGTAGGAGTAGCCCTCCTTCAGCTCGTACAGGAAGCGGCCGTTGTAGCCTTCTTCCTCCAGCGATTCCAGGATCTTGGGCCAGGGGTTCAGGCCCTCGCCGGGCAGCAGGTGCCTTTCATCGATGAAATCATAATCTGAGACATGCAGGCTCACGATCTTTGAGCCGACAGCGTGGATATAATGCACATTTTCCTCAGCCAGGCTGTGGTTGGTGTCGAAGACCACCTTCAGCTCCGGAATGGCCGCGAGGAACTTGAGCATTTCATCAGAAGTGCGGCACAGGCAGGTGCGGGGCAGGTTCTCCAGGCAAAGCGTCATGCCCAGAGAAGAAGCCTTGGCGCACAGTGCGCCGATGGATTCGATGGCCCAGGCGAGGCGCTGGGGCCGTTCTTCTTCCGTGTAGGGTTCACCGGAAGGATGTACGATGGCCAGCGGGATGCCCGCCGACGCGGCAGCTTCCAGAAGTTCGCTCTGGATGGCCAGAAACTTCGCCCGCACAGCCGGGTCCGCGGATGCGGGGTCGATCTCCGTAAAAGGTGAGAAGGGCAGGTGGATGGAAGTGATCCGCACGTCATGCGCGGCGGCAAGTTCTGCGATCTCCTGCGCGCGGTGCGGAAAATCCAGCAGATCATAGTAAGGGGCATATTGCCCGGAAGAAAGCTCGACTTGATGGATGCTGGCGGCAGCCAGAGCGTCAAAGGATGCGGCGTTCATGGCTGTCGGGCCGACAGACAGGGCCAGAGGCCAGTCTTTTCGATTTGTCATAGTGTAACCTCGTTTCAAACGTTCTTTACGAAGCGCAGCACGTTCCAGGAAGCTTTCTCCAGACGGGCGGTCAGGATGCCACCGTCGCAGGAGGTCTCCCCATTGGTGCGCGGCAGGATCGTATCCGGATGCTCAAAGGTGTTGGCATCCTCCGGGTTTGCGGCGAACATTTCGGTATGACCGGCGAAACGGTATCCCTCGAAGCCACGAGCATCCAGGGTCAAAAGCTGCGGCTCGTTCAGATCCGCGTTGATGACGATGACGTTCAGCTCGCCGGCTTCTTCGTTGTAGACCGCCCCGGCCTGGATGGTATCCACGCCCTCGAAGCCTTCATACTGGTTCATATCATCGATGGCGTAGCCTTCCACGTCGTACTTGTCGCAGTCGATGAGGCACTTAAGGGACGTGCCCTTGGCGTTCTGGATCATCCAGTGGAAGGGATAGTAGGAAGCGCCCTTCCACACGTGCTCGCGGTCGGTGCGGGCCAGATCGCCCAGACCACCGGTGGCGCAGCCGATCTTCACCCGGTCGGCGTGGTGCAGCATGACCAGCATGGTACTGACGGTGCCCAGAGTCCGCAGCATCTCGTGGGAGGACGGCGGCATGCGGCGGGTAGACCAGTCATCCGGATCGTGGCGGATGTAGGGCTTGGATGGGTCGAACTCGTAGAAGGACAGGGCCCGCTGGCGGCCGTTCAGGCCCAGATGCGATGTGCCGCGCGGACGGATCATGGAACCATATTCGTCGAGGGAAAGCATCATGGTCTTGTGGACGCGCAGATGGGTCTTCAGATAATCACACAGGGCGATCTCGGTGTTGATGTAGTTCTCGAAGGCCTGATAGCCTGCCAGCAGGGCTTCCGGCTTGTCAGGCGGTGCGGAGTGGTAATGATGGAGGGAAATATAATCGACGGTCTCATAGCACTGCTCCAGCACCTGGCGGTCCCACTCAGGATAGTGGGCCAGGAAGGGCGAGGAGGAGACGCAGGCGATGGTCTCGATGCTGGGGTCGACCCATTTCATGGCCTTGGAGGTCTCGTGGGCCAGGATGCCGTAACCACGGGGATCCCGCTCCCAGGAAGCGATCTGCCAGGGGCCGTCCATCTCGTTGCCGAGGCACCAGGTCTTGACGCCATAGGGCTTGTCATGGCCGTTCTTGCGGCGCAGATCCGACCAGTAGGTGCCGCCCTCATGGTTGGTATACTCCACGCAGTCCGCCGCGTCCTGCAGCGTACCGGTGCCCAGGTTCACCGTGTAGATGGACTGCGCGCCGGCCTTCTCCGCCCACTGCAGATACTCATCATGACCGACATCATTCGGGATATACTGGTGCCAGGCCAGGTCCAGATGGGCCTTGCGGTCCTGCATCGGACCGATGGAGTCCTTCCATTGCCAGCCGGAGACAAAGTTGCCGCCGGGCAGGCGCACGCAGGGGATCCCTGCCTCGTTCAGAGCATTATAAAAATCACTGCGCAGACCCTGTGCGTCCGCCGTGGGGTGTTTGGGGTTGAACATACTGCCATTGACCATGGAGCCAATGGGTTCAAGAAAAGCGCCGAACAGCCGCGGGGAGATTTCGCCGATGGTAAATTCCGGATGGATCGTGATTTTTGCCTGTTTCATCGTTGGAGCATCCTTTCTTGTAAGTTGTCTGCATTTTACCACGATGTGCACAAAAATAAAAGGATGTTCCATTGCTTTTATATAAATTGTTTACTATAATCAAGGAATGACAAAGAAGTACAAAGAGGGAGGTGCGCCACCTTGTTTGAAGAAGCGGTCTATGACCTGACAAGACTTGGGTATGGACGCAGGGGTACGTTCTGTTATCTGGCAGCTTGGGAGGAGCAGGATACGACCCGGCTGTATGTCTGTACGTTGTATGCGGCGACCGACAATGGTCAGCACCCGCGCAGAGGCCGGCTTTTTCCGGTGGAACTGGAGCGTGGCGGCAGGTCGATCCCTTATAAGGCAACGGCGACGCCGACCTGTGTGACCCTGACCTATGAAGGTGGCTCCGCCCGTCTATGCCTGCAGGAAAACAGCATCCTGCGGATGGAAGCGGACAATGCGGAAGTCGTTTTCCGGCCGGTGCTGCGCCAGCACGAGATCGCCAAATCCCGCGGTGACGGCAGCTGGGAAGTGGCCATGGCACCTCTGCCGAAGCTTTTGTTCTGCCCGGTCATCGGCACGATGGACGTTAAGACCGGTTTCGACGTTATCACCAGCCTGCCGGAGGATACCGAACTGCGGTTCCGTCCGGATGCGCGTGGTCATGTGGATCTGGCGATGCACATGTATCGTTCCAATGCCTGGCGGCTGAAGCAGTACCCGCCCTTTGCGGACTGCATCCGGTCCATCGAGGATGAATTCAGCGCCTATCTGGAGACCGTGCCGCAGATGTCGGAGGAATTCCGCATCCCACGCATCATCAACGCGTACATCGTCTGGTCCCACATCATGGTGATCGATGACATCGACATCATTTACATGAACAAGGGAGTGCACCGGTGTACCTCCAGCTGGCAGCAGTGCTATCACGCCATGGGCCAGTACAAGAACCCGCGCTATGCCTGGGAACTGATGCTGGGCATCTTCCAGTATCAGGACGAGTATGGCATGCTGCCGGAGATCCTGACCGATGCAGCGCAGAATTTCAACGGTGTCAAGCCACCATTTTACGGGGTAGCGCTGGAGTTCCTGCAGGAATGGACAGACTTTTCCTTCGTGCCGCGCAAAGAACTGCTGCGCCTGTACATCGGGCTGTCTGAATATGTGTACTGGTGGCTGACCTATCGGGACACCGACCAGGATGGTGTCGCATCCTATGATTCGGCGGATGAATCCGGCTGGGATGATTGTTCCTTCTTCAAGGATGGCGTGCCGGCGTCCTCTCCGGACCTGGCGGCTTATCTGGTCCTGGCTATGGAGCATCTGGCAAAGATCGCGGCCCGTCTTGGCAAGTACTATGAAGAGCGTGAATGGCAGCGCCGGGCGTCTGCGATGATGGAGACCGTGGTCAAAGAGTTCTGGAACGGGAAGCAGTTCGTATCCCGCCTGGCGGATGGTACGCCGGTGGAGGCAGGTACGCTGATCGCTTTTGTACCGCTCATCCTGGGGAATCGCCTGCCGCAGAATGTTATCGATACGATGGCCGAGGCGCTGGCGGAAGAGGGCAAGTGGCTGAGCCCCTATGGCCTGGCCGGCGAGCGCATGGACAGTGATCATTATCACGATGGCGGTTGCTGGTCCGCCGGATCGATCCTGGGCCCAGCACAGCTTCTGGTCTGCCTGGGACTCAGGGTAGCCGGAAAGGAAGCACTGGCCAAGGAGATCGCCCTTCGGTATCTGCGGGCATTGGTCAAAGAGGGATACCCCATGATCATCAACCCGAAGACAGGACTGGACATCAGCGAGACACGCTGGGGCGCCACCTATCCGAACCGCATGGCCTGGACCGCTGTGAGCTTTCTGATCCTGGGATCATTGTTTTCATAAGCGCGGCGCGCTGCCATTGGCGTTGATGAATGCCTGCCTGATCATGATCAATCTGTACAATCTGTACAATCTGTATGGACAACTGCCGACGCAGGGCATCCATACACTGTCTTTCTCCGGAGAGACATCAGAAGGACATGAGCCATACCTGAAAAGAATGGGCTTTGTTCGGGAGGGTGCACAATGGATCCTGCAGTTATAGGACATAAAGTCGCAGTCGTCACCGGTGGCGGCCACGGGATCGGCCTGTGTGTGGCCGAGGAATTCCGCAAGGGCGGCGTCACGGTCTACGTGATCGACAAGAACCCGGGCGACTGGTTCGTGGGCGATGTGGGGGACAAGGAGACACTGGAAGCTTTCGCCCGGTACGTGCTGGAGCGGGAGGACCACATCGATTACCTGATCAACAATACACCACCGCTGATGCGGGGCATCGAGGCCTGCAGCTACGAGGACTTCCAGTACGCGCTGGCGGTGGGGGTGACCGCGCCGTTCTACCTGTCCAAGCTTTTCCTGCCCTATTTCGCGGAAGGGAGTTCTATCATCAATATCTCTTCCTCCCGCGACCGGATGAGCCAACCGCAGACGGAGAGTTACACGGCGGCGAAGGGCGGGATCTCCGCGCTGACCCACGCCATGGCGGTGAGTTTGGGGCCAAAGGTCCGTGTCAACTCCATCTCACCTGGATGGATCGACACAGAATATACAGTATATGAAGGTCCGGATGCAGACCAGCAGCCAGTGGGGCGGGTCGGAAACCCACTGGACATCGCTCATATGGTGCTGTTCCTCTGCTCGGACAAGGCCGGTTTCATCACTGGTGAAAACGTATGTATCGATGGTGGCATGACAAAACTGATGATCTATCATGGAGATCATGGATGGTGGAAGGAGTAAAGAATGTATACACCAGATGAAAAACGTTATGAGAAGATCCCCTACCGCCGCTGCGGTAAAAGCGGTCTGCTGCTGCCCGCGATCTCGCTGGGCCTGTGGCACAATTTCGGCAACATCACTCCGCTGGAGACGCAGCAGGCGCTGCTCAGAACGGCCTTCGACAACGGGATCACCCATTTCGATATCGCCAACAACTATGGCCCGCCCTATGGTGAGGCGGAGCGCAACTTCGGCATCCTGTACGCCCGGGACTGGAAGCCCCTCAGGGACGAGATCATCGTTTCCAGTAAGGCAGGCTATGACATGTGGCCCGGACCGTATGGCGACCACGGCAGCCGCAAGTACCTGATGGCCAGCATTGACCAGAGCCTGAAGCGCACCGGTCTGGACTATTTCGACATCTTTTACCATCATCGTCCGGATCCGGATACGCCCATCGAGGAGACGATGGGTGCCCTGTACGACATCGTGAAGAGCGGCAAGGCGCTGTACGTCGGTATCTCCAACTATAATGCGGAACAGACCCGTGTCGCGGTAGAGACACTGGAATCCATGGGCATGCACTTGCTGATCCACCAGCCGAACTATTCCATGCTGAACCGTTCTATCGAACAGGGCCTGACCGATGTCCTGGAAGAGAAGGGTGTCGGCTGCATCGCCTTCGGTCCTTTGGCCGGCGGCCGCCTGACCGACCGGTACCTGAACGGCATCCCGGCGGATTCCCGTGCCGGCCATGACCCCCGCTATCTGCGGCCGGAGTACATCACCGACGAACTGCTGGACAAGGTACGCGCCTTGAACGAGATCGCCAAGAAGCGTGGCCAGACGATGGCCCAGATGGCCCTGGCCTGGACACTGCGTCTGCCTCAGGTGACCACCGCCCTCATCGGCGCCAGCCGCCCGCAGCAGATCGTCGAAAACGTGCAGGCACTGGACAACCTGGCGTTCACAGATGAAGAACTGCAGGCCATCGATGAGATTCTGTGATCAAAAAAGGACCTCCCATTAAGGGAGGCTTTTTTTGGTGTGTCGGTAGTTTCAGAGTTACATCATTCAAAAACCACAGTCCTGACATCCAGGACGCCTGCACCTTTGGCGCAGAAATACAGTGGATGGACACCGGGTTCCACGCTCAGCGGTGCGCGCAGGATATGCCATCCATCGCAGGGGGTCACTTCGATCGAACCGACCACGGTGGTCATGGCCGCGTCCAGAGCAACCGTGAGTGTTCCGGTGAAATCACCTCGGACTTCGAGCGCCACCGGCACCTCCGGACGGGCGAAGTCGAAATACTTAAAGCCGAAGCAGGCGCCGTCCTTGATGTTGGTGATGTACTGCCGGTAGTCTTCCTCGCGGATCTGGATCTGCCCGGCCATTTTCGGATCCTGATAGTTGATCTCTGCGGTGACGGTCGGATCGGTCAGATGGCAGCAGATGGCTGCGGGATATACGCCGGAAGCGGGCAGCGGGGCACCATTCAGACCGCAGCTTGTGATCTCCACCTGGTCGATGGAACCATCTTCCTTCAGGATGACCTTTTCCGCGCAGCCCTGGCGGGAGAACTCGGAACCGTGGGTCTGGCGATGGTAGAAAATGTAATAGTCCTCGCCGATCTTCTCCAGACCGCCATGGTTGTTGCCCAGGATGTTGATCGGCTCCGTCCGGCCATCCAGTCCGACGTCTCCATTGGAAACGATCGTGCCGCCGTAAACGAAACCTGCGTCCGGACGGTCGCTGACCGCGTAGCAAAGCTCGTGGCTCTTGTGGCTGGAGTAGACGAAGTAGTACTTGCCGTTGAACTTGCGGATGGAAGAAGCTTCGAAGAAACCATGGCCTTCAAAACCGGTACCTGCGGTGTGCTTACCGCCCGGGATCAGGACGCGGGGCTCTTCTTTGGTCGTCACCATATCCGGCTCCAGCTCGACCACCATACTGTTTTCGCCAAAAACGATCTTGGACATGTTGGTGAGCATCTTGCGGACCGCGGGCGGCATCTCTGCCAACTGTTCTTCTGTGAATTCCGGCAGCTTCATTTCCTTTTCTGCGGCGGGTGCAAAGCCATAGTACAGGTAGACCCGCCCATCGTCATCGGTGAGCACGGCCGGGTCGAAGGGCATATACTCTGCCAGCACTTTACCGCCCTGGATGTGCGCGGGATAGTGCACATGGCCATAGAATTCGAAGGGGCCGGCGGGAGAATCGCTTACGGCGACACCGATCTCCGGATAGAAGGAGAAGCAGTAGTACAGATAGTAGCGTCCGTCCGGACCCTGGGTCACGTCCGGAGCCCAAAGCTGCTTGTCGTCTTCCGCGTTGGAAGGATCCTGCGTACGGTAGTAGGCGGTGCCTTCGTTGGTCCAATGGGACAGGTCATCCACCGGGGCTGACCAGACGGCGTAGTGGCCTTCGCAATACCTCATGCCCTGGGCCCGGTCGTGGGAACCATAGACATAGACCCGGTCGCCAAATACATGGGGCTCACCATCGGGTATGTACTCGTTGAGTGGCAGATACGGGTTGAAAACAGTCATGATGCGCAAATCTCCTTTATTTTGATTTTATGCAAGACAGCCGTTGAAAAATGTGATGATCCCTTGCTCTACAGCACACTTGATATCATCATAATTGTGGATCTCGTGGCGATAGCCACTGTATTCGTGTAACATAAGAAGACTCCTTTCTGCAGTGTACGATCATTCTGATCCTATTATATTCTATTCAGACGATTCTTTCAATCCTGCCATCGGCATATAAAAAACCGGCTCTGCAACCAGAGCCGGTTTTGTGTTTGTGATCTTCAGCCGATGATCGGTGATTTGTAGAACTTTCTTGTGCTCATGTCCAGGATCAGCTTTGCGTTGCCGTTTTTGGTGCCGACGGCATCGTACTTGCCCCAGAGGTCCTCGCGCAGGTAGCTTTCTTTGTGGGCGGTGATGGGCTTCAGATAATACCCGCCATTCTCTCGGTTCAGGCCGATCAGCGCACGGATCGGTGTGACGAACAGGTTGGAGGAGAGCAGCGGTACGAAGTCGGAGACATCACCCAGACGGCGCACGGTACCTTCGCGGAATCCGGCCGCCAGCAGCGGAGAGCCGAAGGTGACGGTGTTCAGCACGTTGTAGTTCCACTTGATGGAACTGTCGGCCGCGACCTGCTGTGCGATCATGCCGCCCAGACTGTGTCCGGCCAGGATCAGGTTGGATCCTTTAGGAACATTGGCTTTGATGACTTTGACGACGTTGTAGTAGTAGGCGCTCTTGAGGTTGAACCCGGAGAACAGGTCGGTCAGATATTCGGTGGACTGGTTGAAGACCAGTTCGGTGCCGGACAGGGTGACCAGATAGACTGTTTTGGACCCGGAGCCTGTTTGCAAGGTGCCTTTGGTGATGGTGATCGGTCCCTTCTCGCCATTGTTATAGCCATCGGAGACCAGTTGTGCGACCTGGGCCGCGTTCGTGCAGGTGACTGTATCCGCCGCATAGGCGAAGCCGGGACGGAACACACAGCAAACCAGCAGGGCGACCATAAACAGAGCAGAAAGACGTTTGAATGCTTTTCCTTTCATGACAGGTTTCCTCCATGCTTTACATTGTCGAAGCACTAATGGATCATCTTCAATTGAATTGTAGCATGAGGCCGATCCAGCGTCAAGAGAAGGACTCATATCATTTCTGTTAATGAAGGAGAAAGCCGGAATTGCCGGGTCAGGACATCGACCAACTCAGCGGGCGTTTCTTTGCAGCCCTTATCCAGCCACATGCGCACCATGGCGGTCAGCCCGGAAATGAAGAAAGCGCCGGCATACTCGACCTCATCCGGATTCTTAAAACCAAATTGCTGATAATCGATGGAGGAGGTCTGGGCATCGATCATGTCCCAGGCAATGCCGATCACGCTTGCCTGGTGCATCTCCTGGAAATAGATCTCGTAGAACTTTTTGTAATCCTGGACGAAATAAAAGAGCTGCTCAAACAATTTGCTTATGGAGCCGGTCTGCTCCAGTGTGTCCATCAAAGAGGAGGTGAGCATTTCACTCATCCGCAGTTCGACCTTTTCCACAACATCATAGATGTCCCGGAAATGGGCGTAGAAGGTGGAGCGGTTGATCCCGGTCTCCTCACAGATCTCCCGGACGGTGATCCTGGAAACGGGCTTCCGCTTTTCCGAGATCTGCTGGAATACAGCGCGTACGATCTTCTCACTTGTCGCGCGGGACAGCTGGTTGTTTTTCGTATTCATAAAAAGAACCTCTTTTTCTATTAATCCAACACTTATCGGAGTATTGATGGTTGTAGGTGCCGGGTAA
>CADBPG010000154.1 GCA_902796435.1 uncultured Eubacteriales bacterium
AGGTTCTTCATCATCTTCCGGGATTAGAATTTTTGAACACCTTGGATCGCTTGCCGTTGCAGTTGATGCTGATGTTATTTGCACTGGTGATTTTCGTTTTAGCTACGATCATATCCTGCAAAACAGCGCAGCGAAATTTTGAGTTGCTCGATCTATAAAGGCCCCTCTATTGTTTGTTCAGAACCCTCTGTTCTTCAGCCAATCTGCTGCGATGTCAGCCCAGAGGACTGTGTGGGGGAAGTAGGGGGAATCCGGGTCTTTGCCGTCGTAGAGGGCTGCACCATGTGGGCCATCCTCGAAGGTGTGGATCTCATAGGGGATCCCCTTATTTGCCAGTTCCATGCAATAGTTCAGCGCATTGCGCGGGTCATCCTTGTGGGTCTGGAAGACAAAGGTGGGTGGTCCGTCGAACCGCAGGTTGCGGATCGGATCCTCAGCGGCTACTTTGCGCTGCTCCTCGGGATCATAGACTCCGGGGCCGCTCTTCAGGCCGCTGGATGCGAAAGCGCCGTAGAGCACCAGAGCTGCGTCGGGACGGGAGGAGACTCTGTCTTCAGGGCAGTCTGCCTCAGGGTCACCATAATCAAAATGTGTCGCTACGTAGCTGGTCGTCATGCCACCTGCGGAGAATCCGCCGATCGCGATATGCTCCGGATCGATGCCCAGTTCTTCCGCGTGCGCCCGCAGATAGCGGACTGCGGCCAGACCATCTTCGCCGGCTTCCTGTCTGGCATTTCTGTCATCCATGATGCCGGAATTGACATGATAGTCAAGGATCGCCGTATTGAACCCTTTTTCATGGAAGAACTCAGCGACAGGCTTGCCTTCGTTGGAAGACTTGAACATGAAGCCACCGCCGGGGCATACGATGAAGATGCCTCTTTTTTCTGCCTGGATGGGCAGCAGGATCAACTGAGAAGTGAAATTCTCGGTCTTGCGCAGGGGGATGATCGGCCAGTGATCGGCCTCTGCCTGCTGTAGCAAAGCACCCCATTTTTCTTCGCGGTCCCGGATCAGCCAGGACCAGTCCATATCGGTATAATCCGGTTTTTTCTCTTCTTCGGCCATGATGCGTTCCTTTCTGTAAAAAAATTCGGGTCAGTATACCTGACCCGAGTGTATCATATCAAAATAGAATGCGTCAATCTCTCTGTAGCCATTTGGCACTTAATTCCAGGCTCTTGACCGGATCTTTATCGATCCAGTTCTTGTGGCTTTCTAAGACAACAGACTGCACGCCATTGCTTGTTGCGATCTGCCAAAGCCGCTCCAGGTCCATGTTTCCGGTGCCCAGTTCCATGCTGTCGGCCTTGAGGATCGGGGTCATGGCGGGGCCGGACTGGCGGAAACCGCGGTCGGTCACATGCCAGAGCTTCATGCGGGAACCCAGGCGCAGCATCCACTGGGCGGCGTCTGCGCCGGCGTCGGTACACCAGTAGCTGTCGAACTCGAAGCCGACCAGATCCGGATCGGTCTCTTCCAGCAGGAGGTCGATGGCACGTTTGCCTTCATTCGTGCGCAGCCATTCCACGTTATGGTTATGGTAGAGCAGCGAAGTGCCGTCCTGCCGCAGCAAGGCGCCGACTTCGTTCAGGTCCTTGGCCAGGCCACGGACCGCTGCGGCGTTCTGGTAGTCAAAACGGTACATACCGGTGATGACGATGGTATCGGTGCCGAAGCTTTGGGCTTCCTGGATCACGGTCTGAGGTTCCCTTTTCAAGGATCCCAGATCCGCGTGGAGGCTTGCGACACCAAGGCCTGCGTCTTTCAGGAGGCCGTGCCAGTCCAGATTGCCGCCCTTGCCGGTGGGCATGCCGGCCGCACGGGTCATCAGGCGGATCATCAGGGAGCTGGGATGGATCATGAAGCGGTTGAGCTCTAAACCTTCGTAGCCTGAGACCTTGATCCTTTGTAAGGTGGAAAGAGCCTGCTGGGGTTTGCCGGTCACGGTCCCCAGCATGATCTGCTGTACGTACTTTTTCATTTCTTGATCCCCTGCAGGATGCGGTTCAACTGCTTGACGGACTCTTCATCAGCGCCGCCCTGTTTCAGCAGGCTCAGCAGGGTCATGCGGCTCATCATCTGCTGCAGGGCTGGGTTGTCCTTGACGGCGTCGGCCACGTCGCCGCGCTCGGCGGAGGCTTTGGCCATCATGCCGTTCACCACGGCGCCGGCCTGGGGGTGTGCCCTCAGTTCGCCTAAGGTATCCTGGACGGAGAAGCAGGTGGGATCGATGTCCTCGGAATCGAACCAGTTGGTGACAGAAACTGCACCATTCAGCGCGTAACTGGTATCCGGTGTATCGACCCGGCGGATGATCATCTCATCGCTCTCATCGCCGGCGCAGGCCCGGATGCGGTGCTCGCCGACCAGCGGGATCTCAAAGCAGAAGATGATGTTGCCTTCCTGTGTGCCGACCAGGGTGTCATCCACGTACAGGCTGACCTGTGGCTGGTTGGAGTAGACCTTGATCTCCGTGGTTTCTTCGCAGCGGTTGACATAGCGCTTGCCGCACAGGTGGACAAAAGCTTCGGTCTTGTTCCAGGCCGCCTTGTACAGGTAGAAAGCGTCCTTGCGCAGCAGGCGGTCGAAGGTGACCAGACCCTTCTGGTTCTCGCCGTGCTTGCCGCCTTCGTCACGTCCGTCCGCGGCAAAGTCGAAGAGGTTCCAGACGTGGGTGGCCCAAAGATAGGGGCGGGCTTCGACCATGCGCAGCATGTGCTCATGGTACAGGGCCTGATAGTCTTCCGTGTAGTCACCCTTTTCCGGATGGGAGGAATGGAGCGCCGGGTTGGCATCGGCACCGTATTCGGAGAAACCGATGACACGCTCCGGATATTTTGCGTGGTAGGAGTCGAAGAATTCATCGTTCTGCGCAAGGTCGCCCAGATACCAGCCGAAGTAGAGGTTGTAGCTGTTGATGTCCGGGATCTCCAGGATGGGGCTGTCGATCTCCAGCATGAACACGTCGGCCATGGTGGTGGGACGTGTCGGATCCATCTTGTGGCAGAGGTCGTTCAGCAGACGGTGGTTCTCCAAAAGATCCTCGTCCACGGCACTGGCCGCGGTGATCTCGTTGGACAGGCCCCAGACGGCGATACAGGGGTGGTTGTAGCACTGGGTGATCAGCTCACGCATCTGGTCCAGGGTGTTCTGGCGGCCGTTCGGCATGTGCTTGGTGATATAGGGGATCTCCGCCCAGACCACGAGACCGTTTTCGTCGCACAGATCATAGAACTCCTGGGCGTGCTGGTAGTGGGCCAGACGCAGGGTGTTGGCACCCAGCTCCCGGATGATGGCCATATCTTCTTTATGATCTTCCAGAGACAGGGCGTTGCCTTTGCCCTTATGGTCCTGATGGCGGCTGACACCACGCAGCGGATAGCTGCGGCCATTCAGGAAGAAGCCCTTTTCGGGATCGATGCTGAAGACACGGCAGCCAAACCGTGTGGAGACCTGGTCGCCGGAGGGCAGGACGGCAATCGCTTTATACAGGAAGGGGTCATCCAGACCATCCCACAGATGGACGTCTTCGATCTCGAAGGTAGCGGCATTTTCCACAGTCTTGGTTTCGCCATTGACGGTGATCTCAACGGAAGGTGCGTTGTGCCAGGTCTCGACAGTGACGGTTGCTTTTTTGGCGGCAAGATTCACCACCGGTGTGACTTTGATACCCGGCGTTCCGTCCTTCAGCAGTTCGAAGTGTTCTTCCGGTACGGAGATCAGCTGCACGGCGCGGTACAGACCACCGTAGAAGGTGAAGTCCGCCTTCTGGGGGTAGACGACATCGTTATCTTCATTGTTGACGGAGATGGCCAGTATGTTGCAGTCCTCTTTCAGGACAGAGGTCAGGTCGACGCGGAAGGTGGCGTAACCGCCGTCATGGGTGGCAAGCAGCTGCCCGTTCAGGTAGACGGCAGCGCGCATCGCGGCGCCATTGATCTCCAGGAAAACCTGAGGGCCCGCCAGTTCTTCGGCGGTAAGGGTACGCACATACCAGCAGGTGCCACGGTGGTAATCATTGCCACCATCCTGCCCGTCTTCCGCGTTCCAGGTGTGGGGCAGTGTGACGGAAGTGCTGGCCTTCTGCATGGCCTCGTCCACGGAGACGGCCTCTTTCAGAAACTTCCAACCATCGGTCAAGGTAGTGATTTTACGCATGATCAAAACTCCTGTTCAGGCCTGTTCTTCTTTCAGAACGGCCTTTTTTTCTTCGATGCGCTTTTGGACTTCTACCATCTCTGCTTTGTCCAGCTTGCAGGTGCGCATCGCCAGCAGCGTGCAGATCCAGCCGAAGATGGCCAGACCATAACGCAGGAACATGGTCACCGCGAAAATAGCGGTGGTGGGTTTGTCACCGGGCTGGGGCATGGTGGTCGTGTAACCGATCAGCGCCACACAGGCAGTCGCGATGAGGGCGGAGAAGGAGGACACGATCTTGTCCACCAGGCTGTAGGTGCCGGAGACGACAGCGGGGATATATTTGCCGGAACGATCCAGTTCATAGTCGATGACGTCTGCCATGAAGGCGGTCCCGGCGGTGGTACCTGCCATCATGCAGCCGTTGCCGACTAAGGTCAGCAGAATGTAGAGGATCATGGGGATGCCCATTTTGGCGATGGAGTGGGTACCCACGGTGCACCAGGTGATCGTGAAGAAGAGGATCATCACCAGGTTGGCGTAGATGCAGTATTTGGCCCAGGCCACGATCGATTCCTTATTGCCATGTTTGCCGCAGTAGCGGGCACCGATGATCGCAAAGATGATGGAGGGGAACATGCCGCCGACGGACAGATAGGTGGCGATGGTCATGTTGCCGATCAGGATACCGGAAAGCATGGTGCCGACGATGGCGGCGCCGCCGGCCTGCTGTGCGATCTTGTCGGAGGAGGCAGCGATGATGTAAGACTGCAGGGGCTTGTTCTTTGAAAGAACGGCCCACATGTCCTTCCACTTCAGGCGCTCGTTGGTCTTGTTCGTGCCCCGGAAGTTCTCCGGCTTGTCGAAGGCGCTGACGCCGATGCAGGCCAGGATAACACCCAGCAGGGAGACCAGTACGGTGACGGTACCGGCCGCGGTCAGGTAGTTCTGGTTGTAGTTGAAGATCTGCTCGCCGGCCTCGTTCACCGCGGGGGCGCCGAAGCGGGGCAGCAGCACAGTGTTCAGGATGATGGTGAAGGCCATCGGCACGATGTAATTGAAGACCGTGTTCCAGACACCGACGGTGGGGCGCTGCTTCGGATCGTTGGTGAGCAGGGCCGGGATGGTCTGGGCGGTCATGTTGACGATGGTATAACCGATGACGTAGAGCATGTAGGTGACCAGGAACATGCCGATGCCGAAGCCCTTGCTGGAGGTCCAGGAGTAGAGGGCCATGATGCCGATGGACTGGATCAGCCAGCCGAGCAAAAGCAATGGACGGATCTTGCCCCAGCGGGTGTTCATGCGGTCGTAGAGGAAGGCCAGCAGCGGATCGGTGATGGCGTCAAAGATGCGGGTGAAGGTCAGCAGGGTACCGACGATCAGTGTAGAGATGCCGAAGCCGATGCTCGCGGCGTAGGAGGCCTGACCGATCAGAATGTAGACGGCCATACCATTCAGTGCGTTGCAGGCGACCAGGATGATCTGCCAGAGTTTGGCACGGCGGTACTGTACGCCATCCAGCTCGCTTTGGGATACTTTGTTCTTTGCCATGATGAGTTTCCTTTCTATAAAAATAATGCACGTAGTATGATTATTTTCATTGTACAGGACCGCGGTTCTTAGGCAAAGTCAATATTTACGGAAAAATGATAAAAATTCGGGCAATATATATGAATTCTGCGCTAAAAATGATACAATAGCAGGAAAGGGGGAAGAAGAGGAGGCAGCACATGGTACAAGCACTGAAATTCTGGGAGTCGGTGATCCCTTCGGAGGAAAGGTTTTATGTCTGGTGTTATGATGGGGAAGGCAACCTGCAGTCCACTTCCTGCCCGGAGGACATGCAGGCGCTTCTGGATCGATCCTTCCGCCTTTTAGGAGGATTCCGGAAGGCCGGGTCATCTGCAGATCGAAGCCCCATCCTCATTGGATCATCTTTGGGCATGCAGTGGGGCATCACTTTTTCGACAGAACATGGCCAGAATCTGATGTATGTGATGGGCCCGGTCTTTTACACCTTGCCCTCCGCCTCGCAGATCCGTCAGGTGATGCGGCATCCTTCCTGGCACACGGAGGATATCCACTGGGAAAATGAGTTGATCCGGCGCCTTGCGGATATGCCGGTCCTGCCCTTCGCCATCTTCTCCCGGTATGTGCTGTTGGTGCACAACGTGCTGCACGGTACCCAGCTGGGCCTGGAGGCCCTGCGGGCCCAGGATTCTGGAGATCTTAAGACACTGCCGGCCATGGAACAGCGGCGGGACCGCGGCCAGGTCTATCAGGCAGAGCAGGCCATGCTCCGCATGGTGCGTGAGGGCAATATCAGCTATCACTCCGTGTTGCAGAACAGTGTGCGCCTGAGCCCCGGCGTGCCTGTCCAGGGCAGAGATCCGCTGCGGCAGATGAAGACCAGCATCATCGTTTTCGCGACACTGATCACCCGGGCGGCCATCGAGGGCGGTCTTTCACCCGATATCGCCTACCCTCTGGGGGACTCCTATATACAGGCGGCGGAGGACTGTCGGGATTCGGGAGAGCTGTCTGCCATGGCGGATACCATGTACCACGACTTTATCTACCGGGTACATCAGCTGCGGCAGGATCCACGGTATTCCCGCACGATCCAACGCTGCTGCGACTTGATCGAGCTCAGTCTGGAGCGGCAGATCTCCCTGCAGGATCTGGCCCAGTTGGCCGGGTATTCAGAATACTATCTCTCCGAAAAGTTCAAGAAGGAGACGGGCCTGTCGGTGAACCGGTATATCCAGCAGGCACGCATCGACCGGGCCAAGGTACTGCTGGAATCCACGGACAAAAGCGTGAAAGAGATCGCGGACCAGCTGACCTTCAGCTCCGTCAACTACTTCATCCGCGTCTTCCGGGAGCTTGCCGGCCAGACACCAGCCCAGTATCGGAAGAAACATACGACATAACAAAAAAAGCAAGGTCTGCATATGCAAGCCTTGCTTTTCGTTTTTTACGCAATACCTGTGATCTTCAGGCCCTTCAGCTTGGTCACCTTCGGGATCACCAGATTGTCATACTGCTCGGTCTCTTTGGAGAATTCCATGGTGCCCAGGACTTCCGCCATGGAGCCGGTCACGGAACCACCGGATACGATGGAGACCTTGCCGCCCTGGTGCAGGTAGCCCAGGCGGATCTCACCCGCGATGTCGCCGGCCATGGGGTCGACCTGGAAGTCGGAGAATTCCACGATCTCCAGATAGTCGCCGGAGCGGACTTCCTCTTCAGTGCGTGCACCGCCGGAGAAGACCGCGTTGCGGACCTGGGAACTCTTTTCCAGACCCAGATACTGGCTGAACTGGCGGCTACCCCAGTTGTTCTCGACCACGCCGTCACGAATCAGGAAGCGGTCATAGATCGCCGCGCCTTCGTCATCGATGGGGTAGTCGGCGGAGGAATTGCCCAGAGAGGAAACTGCCTCGACGGTGATCACATCGCCACCCTGGTTTTCGCAGATCGTTTTGCCGACCGTCCAGTCGGACAGCTGACGTACGATCAGATCCGCACTCGTCTTGTCCACGAAGTATTCATAGATC
>CADBPG010000155.1 GCA_902796435.1 uncultured Eubacteriales bacterium
AGACAAGAGTCCGCCCAGGGACGCGATCATCGTCGCCAGACCCATCATGAAGAACGATGCCTTATATTCCATGGCACTGCGGAAATGGATCCCCAAAAAACGCAGATACAGTCTCATGAATCTCCCTCCTTTTCCAGATTAATATCGAAATCGCCGCAGGCGATTTGGTAAGCACCTCAAGCATTTTGTTTGTACAATCATGCGAAGGTGCTTATCCTCCTTGCACGGTTACCCTGAGCAGAGCTTTCCGCATGGCGATGATGCCCGTCCCCACGATCAGGACCAGCCAGAAGATCTGCAGGCCGATGGCATGCAAGGCCGCCTGCCCGGAAAGATATCCGCTATAGATCAGATAGGGTGTGCTCTGGGTCGATGCGAATGGCAGTATATTCAGGACCCGCTGCACTCCCAAGGGCATGAAGGGGATCGGGATCAGCGAGCCGGACAAAAAGTCCGCGAAGGTGCCCACGATGCTCTGGATCCCGCGGGCTGTGATGAAGTAAAAGGTCAGGATGTAGATCCACATGCACATGCCGATCAAAAGCAATACGCCCAGGACCATGGAGACCACAAAACCGATCCCGCTGAAAAGGTCCGGCGGCAGCGACAGTCCGTAGGGCTTGGGCAGGATCAGGCTGACCACAAGGATCGGTACACAGCGCAATGCCACCTTCGATGCCCGGGAACCCAGGTTCCTGGCAAACCAAAGGCTGTACAGGGAGACCGGCCGGATGACCTCATAGGCCACGTCTCCGTTCATGATCATGTCCAGGATGTCCTGGTCCACGCTCCACAGAAGGAACATGGCAAAAAAGGCCTGCCGGAGCCACAGATAACTGGTCAGTTGGGGCAAGGTCATGGTAAAGGCAGTCGGGTTTTCCCGGGACAGGGTCAGATACAACAGCAGTTCCATGAAGCCCCAGAAGAACTGGGTCATGACACCGGCCCAGGCGGCGGCCCGGTACTGCATACTGTTGATGAAACGCATTTTCAGCATAGAGAAGAAGGGTCTCATAGGTGGTACTCCTCATAGAGCCGCACGACCACGTCTTCCAGATTGCTGCCCTCCGCATACTGGCGCTTGAGCTCCTCCAGACGTCCGTCCAGCAGGATCCGGCCCTTGCCGATGAGCAGGATCCGCTCCGTAAGAGCCTCCAGATCCAACGTGTCATGGGTCGTCAAAATGATGGTCGTGCCCTTCTCCTCGTTCCGCTTTTTGATGAACTCCCGCACCGCGCGCTTGGAGACCACATCCAGGCCGATGGTGGGCTCATCCAGGAACAGGATCTTCGGATCATGCAGCAGGGATGCTGCGATCTCGCAGCGCATGCGCTGGCCCAGGGACAATTGCCGGGCCGGGGTCTTCAGGATGTCCGCAAGATCCAAGGTTTCCGTGAGTTCCTTAAGATTCTTCTGATACTCCTCTTCCGGGATCTTGTAGATATCCTTCAGCAGCGAAAAGGAGTCAATGATCGGAACGTCCCACCACAACTGGGACCGCTGTCCGAAAACGACACCGATCTCTTTGACGTGGGCTTTTCTTTCTTTCCAAGGCACACGTCCATTGATGATACAGGTGCCCGCATCCGGCACCAGGATGCCCGAAAGTACCTTGACTGTCGTGCTTTTTCCTGCACCATTCGGTCCGATCAGGCCGACGATCTCCCCCTCCTGGATGGTGAACGAAAGGTCGTTCAAGGCATGGACGGGTGTATATGTTCGGTGGAATAAAGCACGAAACGCGGACATCATGCCCGCATCCCTCTGAAAGACTTTGAACGTCTTGGAAATATTCTGAACTTCGATCACTGGAAAGTCCTTTCCCGATATCTTTAAAAAACAGGAGAAAGATCGGATACCTCTGAAATAGAGATATCCGATCCATAAGAAACTTGTGCTTTTCCTGCGGATTCTTAGCGGATCAGCAGGCTCTTTCCGGTCATTTCCTTCGGCTGCTCCAGGCCCATCATGTCCAGAAGGGTCGGCGCGATATCCGCCAGGCGGCCGCCTTCGCGGATGCCCTTGCATCCATCAGCGTTCACAATGACGAAAGGTACCGGATTGGTGGTATGTGCGGTCCAGGGTGCACCTGTCTCGTAATCGATCATCTGCTCACAGTTACCATGATCGGCACACATGAACAGCTGGCCGTTCTCTTCCAGCACAGCCTCGATGACGCGTCCGACGCAGGTATCGACCGCTTCAACAGCAGCTACAGCCGCATCGATGATACCGGTATGGCCGACCATATCCGGGTTCGCGAAGTTCAGGATGATCGCGTCATACTTGCCGGAATGGATGGCTTCCACCATTTTCTCGCAGACGGTATAAGCGCTCATCTCAGGCTGCAGATCGTAGGTGGCGACCTTCGGAGAAGGTACCAGGATGCGGTCCTCACCCGGATAGGGTTCTTCCACGCCGCCGTTGAAGAAGAAGGTAACATGGGCGTATTTCTCGGTCTCTGCGATACGCAGCTGGGTCAGACCCAGAGAAGAAATGTATTCGCCGAAAATGTTGCTGTAGGTCTCTTTGACAAAGGCCACATCCTTGTTGGGGATGGTTGCGTCATAATCAGTGAAGCAGACCCACTTCAGCGGGAACCACTTGCGGTCAAAGCCATCGAACTCGGGATCACAGAAGATCCGGGTCAGCTGGCGGGCACGGTCCGGACGGAAGTTGAAGAAAATGACGGAGTCGTTTTCCTTGATTGTCGCCACCGGCTGGCCGTTTTCCTTAACGACGAACGGCAGGACGAACTCATCGAAGACTTCCTTGTCGTAGGAGGCCTGGATGCCCTGTACGGCACCAGTGGCCTCTACTCCTTCACCGAAGACCAGAGCCTTGTAGGCGATCTCCTCACGCTCCCAACGCTTGTCGCGGTCCATGGCGTAGTAACGTCCATGCACGGACGCGATCTTGCCGACGCCGATCTTCTTCATTTCCTCTTCCAGTTCCTGCACATAGCCCAGGCCGGAATTCGGAGGTGTGTCACGGCCGTCCAGATAGCAATGCACATAGACCTTTTCCAGGCCCTGGCGCTTTGCCAGCTCCAGCAGACCGTACAGATGGGTCTGATGGCTGTGCACGCCACCGTCAGAGACCAGGCCCATCAGATGCAGCGCACTGTCATTCTTTTTGCAGTTTTCGATGGCACCCAGCAGTACCGGGTTCTCGAAAAAGTCACCATCCTGGATGGACTTGGTGATACGGGTCAGCTCCTGATAAACGATGCGGCCTGCGCCGATGTTCAGGTGTCCGACTTCGGAATTGCCCATCTGGCCATCCGGCAGACCTACGTCCAGGCCACTGGCACCACCCTGGGTGTTGGGCCACTCTGCGTAGAGCTTGTCGATGTTCGGGGTCTTCGCGATATATGCCGCGTTCGCTTCATGCCGCGGATTCAGTCCGAATCCGTCCAGGATCATAAGTACAGTAGGTTTCTTGCTCATAAGTACCTCTTAGAAGTTGACGATCTTGGCAAAGTCTGCCTTCAGGGAAGCGCCGCCGACCAGGCCGCCGTCGATATTGGGCATAGCGAACAGTTCTGCTGCATTGCCGGCATTGACAGATCCACCATACTGGATGCGGATCTTGGAAGCAGTCTCCTCGTCGTAGATCTCGCAAAGGACCTTGCGGATCGCCGCGCAGACTTCTTCAGCCTGCACGCTGGTCGCGGTCTTGCCGGTGCCGATGGCCCAGACGGGTTCGTAAGCGATGACAGCCAGGACAGCCTGCTCAGCCGGAACGTCCTTCAGAGCGATCTTGGTCTGCATGCGGACCAGATCCTCGGTGATGCCCTGCTCACGCTGCTCCAGGGTCTCACCCACGCAGATGATCGGCTTCAGTTCATGCTCGAAGGCCTTCAGGACCTTCTTGTTGACGGTCTCATCGGTCTCGCCGAAGTAAGCACGGCGCTCGGAATGACCCAGGATGACGTACTCGCATCCGGCTTCCTTGACCATATTCGGAGCTACTTCGCCAGTGTAGGCGCCGCTCTCTTCGAAGTACATGTTCTGGGCACCGATCTTGATGTTGGTACCTTTGGTCGCTTCCACAGCCAGCATCAGGTCGATGAAAGGCGGGCAGAAAACGACTTCAACATCATCACGACCCGCAACCAGCGGCTTCAGGGTCTCGATCAGCTCCAGAGCTTCCTTCGGAGTCTTATTCATTTTCCAGTTACCTGCAACGATAGTCTTACGCATGATGATCCTCCATTTTTTCAGTAGAAATGAGCGCCACCTTAAGGCTCGCCCTAAAGTGGCGCAAAAGCTTTACTAATTAACGATCGTTCGCTGCTGCGACACCCGGAAGTTCTTTGCCTTCCAGGAATTCCAGAGAAGCGCCGCCACCGGTGGAGATGTGGGTCATCTTGTCACCGAAGCCCAGCTGGTTGACAGCTGCAGCAGAGTCGCCGCCGCCGATGATGGTGGTAGCTTCTGTCTCGGCCAGAGCCTTCGCCACAGCGATGGTGCCCTTTGCCAGAGTCGGGTTCTCGAATACGCCCATCGGACCATTCCAGACAACAGTCTTCGCGGTCTTCACGGCTTCCGCATACAGTTCAGCGGTCTTCGGTCCGATATCCAGGCCCATCATGTCGGCCGGGATAGCATCGGAAGGAACGACACTAACTTCGATCTCGCCATCGATCGGGTTCGGGAATTCCTTGGCGATCGTGGTGTCGATCGGCAGGAGGAGCTTCTTGCCCAGCTCTTCTGCCTTCTTGATCATGTTGGCGCAGTACTCGATCTTCTCGTCATCGACCAGAGAAGTACCAACTTCTTTGCCCTGAGCCTTCAGGAAGGTATAAGCCATACCACCGCCAATGATCAGAGTATCGCATTTCTCGAGGAGGTTATTGATAACATTCAGCTTATCAGCAACTTTCGCACCGCCCAGGATGGCAACGAAGGGACGCTTCGGATCGTTGACAGCATTGCCCAGGAAGTCGATCTCTTTCTGCATCAGGTAACCGACGACAGCGGTATCCACGTACTGGGTCACGCCAACATTGGAGCAATGGGCGCGATGCGCGGTACCGAATGCATCGTTGACGAATACATCACACAGGGAAGCCAGCTCCTTGGAGAACTCTTCCCCATTCTTGGTCTCTTCCTTGCGGAAACGGGTGTTTTCCAGCAGGATGATCTCTCCGTCTTTCATAGCGTTGACAGCTTCAACAACATTCTCACCGACTACGTTCGGGTTCGGAACGAATTTGACTTCCTGGCCCAGCAGCTCGGACAGACGGACAGCGACCGGAGCCAGAGTCTTGGTCAGCTTGTCTTCATCAGTCTTGACCTTGCCCAGATGGGAGCAAAGGATGATCTTGCCGCCATCAGCGACCAGCTTTTTGATGGTCGGAAGCGCTGCCACCAGACGGTTCTCGTCCGTGATCTTGCCTTCTTTGAGCGGGACATTGAAGTCACAACGCACCAGAACGCGCAGGCCTTTTACGTTGATGTCATCAACACTTTTCTTGTTCAGCATAATACAAGGTACCCCTTTCGAAAATGATTAGTATAATTATAAGTGCAAAGCCATTCGGCTTGTACACTGATAATCCGGATCAGTATACGCCGGCATCCTTCATGCGGCCGGCCACATAATTGGTCAGGTCCACGATACGGTTGGAATACATCCACTCGTTGTCATACCAGGCAACGACCTTGACCATATTTCCCCCCAGGACTTTGGTAGAAAGCGCATCCACGATGGAGGAACGGGAATCCTGCTTGAAGTCGATGGAGACCAACGGCTCGTCACAATAGCCCAGGATGCGGTCGTCCGCCGCTTCCTTCAAAGCGTGGTTGACCTCTTCCACGGTGACGTCCTTCTCCAGTTCGCAGACCAGGTCGACCATGGAGACCGTGGGCGTAGGCACACGTACAGCCATGCCGGTCAGACGTCCCTTCATGTCCGGGATGACCTTGGCCACCGCTTCCGCGGCGCCGGTGGTGGTCGGGATCATGGAAAGGTTGGCCGCTCTGGCTCTGCGCAGATCCTTATGCGGCAGATCCAGCACCTTCTGATCGTTCGTATAGGAATGGACCGTGGTCATCATACCCTTCTTGATGCCGAAGGCTTCGTGCAGGGCTTTGACAACAGGTGACAGACAGTTCGTGGTGCAGGAAGCATTATCGATGACCCGATCAGTGATGGGGTCATAGGTTTCCTCGTTGACACCCATGACAAAGGACTTGGTCCCCTTCGCCGGGCAGGAGATGATGACCTGCTTGGCGCCTGCTTTGATATGGTAAATGGCCTTGTCGTAACTGGCAAACAGGCCTGTGGACTCGATGACGATATCGATACCCATGGTGCCCCAAGGCAGTTCCTGCGGCGCCCGCTGCGCCAGGACTTCGATGCGCTTGCCGTTGACGATCAGCGCATGGTCCGCGACCTCGATGGAACCTGTGAATTTACCGAACAAACTGTCATATTTCAACAGATGCGCCAGTGTCTGAGGATCTGTAAGATCATTGATGGCGACGATATCCAGGCCCTTTTCCAGACCGATCTTGAAGGCATTTCTGCCGATCCGGCCAAAACCGTTGATGGCGACTCTTGGCATGGTTTCCTCCTCGGATGTTCTCGCCGGCAGAATTCCATTCTACCGCACCTTGTATTGTATCTTATGGCAGGTTTTTTGTCAATGAAAAAACCGGAATGCCACCATAAGGTGACGCTCCGGTCTTATTGCATGATCATATCATGTCCAGCGGCAGCATCGTCTGCCCGTCTGCCCAGGATTCCTGGGGAACATCATGGATCCTGTCCCTGTCCCGGTAGCCGCCGATCAGGAAGGGCGACTTGGGGTCATGCAGGCGGCTGTTGACCAGCACATGCTCCGCCGACGCATTGGCATAGCAGTATCTGCACAGGTGTCTGCAGGTATCGTAAGCACCGATATCGCAGGACAGATAGCAGGCACAGGCTTCCCTGGCATAAGTCCGTTTCGGCACGATCAAATGTTTGCCGATGGCCTTTTCATAATCCGAGATCTTCATGCAGCCAGTGCAGTCCGCCCCATAGGGTGCCAGCTCATCCCCCTCTGCACAAGGGCGTACGATCATACCATGCTCCCCTGCGATCTCGATCAAGGCCTTGCCTAAGCGCAGCCTCTGCTCCCGGCTCACCTCCCGGGCCTCCGGGAAATTCCTGCGCACTTTCGCGTACAAGTCAATGAAACTGATCACCACGATCCGCGTATATCCGTCCAGTGCCTCCGCCATCTGCCTGAAAGCCCGCAGATGGTAGCTTTCCGAATACCGGTCCGTGATGAAGATCGGATCATAGCGCCATCCGATGGAATCAATGCCGACCATAGTGGAAAGCTTCTGGAAATCCTCCAGGATTTTGTGCTTGTCTGGTACGTTTGGCTCGATGTCCCGGCCATAGGGTGTGATCGTCACATACCAGAACTGGCCATAGTCTTTCAGCAGATCCATGTAGGGGAACATGGGGGCCGGGTTCTTGGAACAGAACCCGATGGCGTCCACGACGGAAGGGTCCAGCCGGTAGCGGCTGACCAGGTTCTGATCATAGGGGCTGCGGACGCAGACGAAACCTTCCTTCAGCCTCCCTGCAAACCAGGGCGCGTAAAACGCTGGTATGTCGGTCCTCTGCCCCGTATTGATGATCATGTCTTTCTCCTTGCTTATTCGAACTGGCTGGCGTACAGCTTGTAATAGAAGCCCTTGGCTGCCATCAATTCATCATGCGTACCCTGCTCGACCACGTCTCCATGGTCCACCACCAGGATATTGTCTGCGTTCTGGATGGTCGAGAGCCGGTGGGCGATGACGAAGCAGGTGCGTCCCTTCATCAGGTTCCGCATGGCCTTCTGGACCTGGCGTTCGGTGCTGGTATCCACGTTGCTCGTCGCCTCGTCCAGGATCAGCATGTGGGTATCATACAGCATGGCTCGGGCAATGGTGAGCAGCTGCTTCTGCCCCTTACTGATGTTGCCGCCGTCTTCACTGATAACGGTGTTGTACCCCTGGGGCAGGCGCATGATATAGTTATGGATCCTGGCCGCCTTGGCCGCCGCGACGACTTCTTCCATCGTCGCGTTTTCCTTACCGTAGGCGATATTATCGAAGATCGTTCCGTTGAAGACCCAGGTGTCCTGCAGGACCATGGCGTAATTGCGCCGCAGAGAATCCATGGTATAAGCATCATTCTGCTTTCCGTCGACGCGGATCTTGCCCGTGTCCGGATCATAGAAGCGCATCAGCAGATTGATGATGGTGGTCTTGCCGGCGCCTGTGGGGCCGACAATGGCGATGGTCTGACCCGGATCTGCCTTCAGATTCAGGTTCTTAAGCACCGTATGGCCCGGAATGTAACCGAAGCTTACATCCTCTGTTTCCACGTCACCCTCTGCTTCCACCAGTTCCACGGCTCCGTAGATGTCCGCGGCTTCCTCCGGCTCATCCAGCAGCTGGAAGACGCGTTCCGAGGCCGCCAGGGCGCTGTAGATCTCGTTGATGATATTGGCGATCTCGTTGATGGGGCCGCTGAATTTGCGGCTGTACAGCACGAAACTGGAGATCTGTCCCAGGCCGACGATCCCGTTCATGTACATGAGGGCGCCGCCCATACCGATGGCCGCCAGACCGATGTTGTTGATCAAACCGACCGTGGGGCCCATGGTCATACCCATGCCATCCGCGTTCTTATAGGCCACTGCCGCGTCCCGGTTGATCTTGCTGAAGTTCTCGCAGACCTGATCCTCATGGGCGTAGGCCAGAATCGTTTTCTGACCGTTGAACATTTCCTCGGCGAAACCGTTCATCACACCGTAGGCCGCGCTGCGCTTTGCGTACAGGGGACGGGTCTTGCGGCCGCGGTATCTTGTAAACAGGATCGCAGCCGGGATGGTGAAGATCATGCACAGGACCAGCGGCAGTGAGATAAGGCACATCATGGTGAAGCTGCCGATCACCGTGACCAGACTGGTGACGATCTGGACCACGTCCGTGGAAAGGCTCATGGCCACCACGTCGATATCATAGGAAACACGGCTGATGATATCACCCGCCTGGTGCCGGTCGAAATAACCGACAGGCAGTGTCATCAATTTGTTGAACACATCACGGCGCATGTTCTGTGCCACATGACGGCCGACCCGCATCATGCCGATCTGCACCAGGAAGCTTAAGATACCGCTGCTGACGTAGAAGATCAGCATGAGCAGAGCGTAGTGCATGACCGTGTGCATGTCGACCTTGCCCACACCCTTGCTGGCAGCGTCGATGGCTTTTCCGGCAAAGTTCGGCCCCATCAGGTTGCCCAGGTTGCTGGCGAAGGCGCAGAAAATAAACAATAATACCAGATATTTGTATTGCATCAGATAGGTGATGATCCGCCGGAGGGCGCCCTTCGCGTCCTTCGGTTTTGCTTTTACACCGTCTCTGCCTCTTGGACCCGGCATATTCGTACCTCTTTTCTAGGATCACTGTCCGATACTGCCCATCTGGATATCATAGATCTCCTTGTAGGCAGGACAGTTTTCAAGCAATTCTTCATGGGAACCATATCCGATACAACGGCCATCATCCATGACCAGGATGTTGGTCATGTTCATGACACTGGAAACGCGCTGTGCGATCATGATCAACGTCGTGCCCGCGTGATTCTCCGTGATGGATTTACGCATGGCGGCGTCGGTCTTATAGTCCAGCGCACTGGAACTGTCGTCCAGGACCAAGATCTCCGGATGTCCGGCCAAAGCACGCGCCACCAGAAGCCTTTGCTTCTGACCTCCGGAGAGGTTGGCTCCACGGATCGTAGCTTCGTATTGCAGGCCTTCGTCCAGACTATCAACATATTCCTTCGCCTTGGCATCCTCCACCGCGCCTATGATTACCTCCTCAGGCAGTCCACGGCCAAAGTCGATGTTTTCATATAAAGTATCCTTAAAGACGATATCGTTCTGGAAGACCGTGCCGAATTTCCTGCGCAGCTCGTCCTTGTCATAGGTGCGCACATCCCGGCCGTCCACGAAAACACCACCCTCGTTCGCGTCATAGAAGCGCATCAGCAGGTTGATGATCGTGGTCTTGCCGCAGCCGGTAGGTCCGATGATGCCCAGGCTTTCGCCCTTCTTGATGGCAAAATCGATATCCTCCAGGGCCTTTTCATGCTGGCCGCCGGTGAAATGCTGCTCATCGATCGTATTGTAATTGAAATGGACATGCTCGAAACGGATCTGCTCATCGCCCGAAGGCTTCAGAGCTTCTGCCTCAGGAATGATCTTCTGATCGGTCTCCGTCTGCAGGACAAGGTCGATACGGTTGGCGCTGGCGCTTGCCTTACTCATGGACATGAAGATACGGTTCAGGCCCATGATGCCCATGGTGATCATGTTGAAGTAGGTCAGGAAGGCCAGGATGACGCCCGGCTGTGTGAGTCCGGCATTGACACGGCGTGCGCCGAAGATGATGACCAGCGCAAGACCGGTGTTCAGGCACAGCTGCATGAAGGGCCAGGGAATGGACATGATGGTGCTGGCCTTGATATCGCTGTCCGCCATGGCTTTATTGGCACCGGCGAAACGGCGCATTTCATACTCTTCTTTACTCAGGGCCTTGACCACACGGATGCCTGTGATATTCTCGCGCATGATCCGGACAACGGAGTCCAGTTTCTGCTGGACAATGGTGAACATGGGGATACCGCGGGATGTGACAAAGAGGATGATGCCCAACAGGAAGGGGATCATGACGATCAGGATCAGGGACAGCTGGAAATCCATGGAGACCGTCATGATAACACCGCCGGTCAGCATGATAGGCGCACGGACGCAAAGGCTCTGGATCTGCTGCACCGCGGTCTGCACATTGTAACTGTCACTGGTCATACGGCTGATCAGACTGGGCAGTCCGAATTCATCGAACTGGCTGCCGGAAAGGTTGACTGTCTTGACGAACAAGGCCTGCCGCACATCATAGCTGACGCGATGCGCGTTGAATACGGCCTTCCGGTTGGCCATGACGTTGAACTGCCGGCACAGGAGCGCCGCAACGAACATCAGAGCACCCCACAGGATGACCTGTTTCAGATCACCCAGGGGCACGATGTCATCGATCATGTGCTCCAGGATATACGGCAGTGTGAGCTCGGCCATGGTTCCCACAAGCTTCAGGAAGATGGCCAGGGCGATCGCCCATTTGTACTTCTTGATAGATCTGAAGATCAGTTTCATTTCTTACCTCAATTACTTTTTGATCAGTCCGTAGACATTGTGATACAGTTTTTCGGCCAGAACGGCGACCTGCTGCTGCTCCTCTTCCGACAAGCCCTGAAACAGAGTGTCATAGAAGGTCACATAGGTATCATGCAGCTGGGGCATGATCGCAATTGCTTTTTCCGTGGGATAGACCAGGCGGCACCTGGCATCCTCCTCCGATACTTTCCGGATGATATAGCCCTTTTCCTCCAGCCGCATCAGATGATGTGTGACCGTGGTCTTATCGATACATAATTCCTCGACCAGATTTTCCTGGATGCAGCCCGGATGCCTGCAGATGTAACTGACGAACAGCTGCAGCGCCGGGTAGATATCCACGTCCTTGATCTGCTGGCGCCGGTAGTTTTCAAAACAGCGGCTGATGCGCAGCAGATTGCCTAATACCCGATGATTCATCGATCCATTCTCCTGTCCTTCATAGAGTCCATAAGAAAGTTTTATTTTGCAACCATTTGATAGTATACCTCCGATAGTTGGATTTTGCAACTAAATGTCGAAAAATAAGTATACAAAAAGACCGGGCTTTTCGGCCCGATCTCTGTGCTTAAATCTCAAAAGATGCGGTCAGTACCTGCTGTCCGGTAAGGGCTTCTGTGCGCGGGTCCGGCTGACCTCCGCCCACATAGACCTGATACAGACCCTTTTCTACGCCCCTGCTGCCATCGTCCTGGACCGTTTCCAGATCCAGAGGCCGCAGATGGAACTTGACTGTGGTCTCTTCTCCAGGCTCCAGGTGGACGCGCTTGAATCCCTTCAGGCTCCAGCGCGGGGTACTGGTGGTCTCGCTGTGATGCTTAAGGTACAGCTGTGCGACTTCATCAGAAGCCACGGTGCCGCAGTTGCGTATCACGACTTCTGCTTTCGCCCCTTCCTCCGTCTTGCAGACAGACAGTGCGTCATATTGGAACTTTGTATAGCTGAGGCCGTATCCGAAGGGATACAGAGCTTCCTGCTCCATATACCGGTAGGTACGTCCTTTCATACTGTAATCCGTGAATTCCGGTAGTTCTTCCGTGGTACGATAGAAGGTCACGGGCAGGCGGCCCGCGGGACTTACATCACCAAAGAGGATCCTGGCTGCAGCTTCACCGCCGCGGGAACCGGGATACCAGGTCTGCAGGATCGCAGATACATGCTCATCCGCCCAGGCCATGTCTACGGAGCTGCCGGTCATCATCAGCAGGATGACAGGCTTGCCATCGGCAGCCTTAACGACAGTTTCCAGAAGCTCTTCCTGGTGTCCGGGCAGCTGCAGGCCATACTTGTCACCACTGCCCCAGGCGTTGGACTCATGCATCTCCTCGCCTTCCAGTGTTTCATCGAGGCCCAGGACCACGATGGCGGCGTCTGCGTGCTGTACGGCCAGGATTGCTTCCGCGAAACCTTCGCCCGGGAAATAGGGGTTGGGGTTCGTATCCGGTCTCCAGAGGTTGCAGCCCTGTGCATAGATGACCTTATCCGCACCGATCCGATCCTCGATGCCTTCCAGGACCGTCGTATACCGGGACGCGTCACCATGGTAGTTGCCGGTCAGCGCTGTGCGGCTGTCCGCATTCGGACCGATGACGGCAAGCTTCCGGATCTTGTCCGCATGCAAAGGCAGGACGCCTTCATTCTTCAACAGGACCATGGATTTTTCCGAGGCCGCGAGGTTGACTGCGGCATGTTCCGGGGCATTGTTGGCTTCATAGGGGATATCCGCATAAGGCACATCATGGTCGAATAACCCTAAACGCATGCGGGTCGTGAACAGACGGACCAGCGCCTGGTCGATCTGCTCCTCTGTTACCAGGCCCTCGTTGTAAGCGATCTGCAGCTGCAGGTAGACGACGCCGCAGTTGACATCGCAGCCGGCTTCCAGCGCCATGGCGGCGGACTGGGGTGCGGTGGCCGTTACATGGTGGCCGGTATGGAAGTCCTTGATGGCCCAGCAGTCAGAAACGAAGTGTCCATCGAAGCCCCACTTGCCGCGCAGGATATCACGGATCAAGGTTTTGGAACCGCAGCAGGGCTCGCCGTTGGTACGGTTGTACGCACCCATGACGGACTCGACCTTCGCTTCCTTGACCAGGGCTTCAAAAGCCGGCAGATAGGTCTCCCACAGGTCCTTCTGACTGGCTTCGGCATCGAATTCGTGACGGAGCTTCTCCGGTCCGCTGTGTACGGCAAAATGCTTGGCACAGGCAGCGGCCTTCAGATATTTGGGGTCATCGCCCTGGAGGCCCTTGACGAAGGCTACACCCATGCGGGAAGTCAGATAGGGATCCTCACCGTAGGTCTCGTGGCCACGGCCCCAGCGGGGATCCCGGAAAATATTGACATTGGGCGACCAGAAGGTCAGACCTTTGTAGATATCTCTGTCACCCAAGGCAGAAAAAGCATGGTATTTGGCACGTCCTTCAGTGGAGATCACATCGGCAAGCTGCTCCATGAAGTCCTCATCGAACATGGCGGCAAGACCGATGGCCTGGGGGAACATGGTGGCCACACCGGCACGCGCGACGCCATGCAGGGCTTCATTCCACCAGTTGTAGGCGGGGATGCCGAGGCGCGGGATCGCCTGGGAGCGGTATGTCATCTGGGTAAACTTTTCTTCCAGTGTCATTTGCGCGACCAGATTTCTGGCACGTTCTTTGTACTGGGCATCGTAGGTTTTATCGATCATAGAACCGTCCTCCTCAGATAAATGGTACTTCCATTCTATCATGGAGGTGGGTAAAGTCAATGAAGAGTTTGGAAGAAATCATGTGGTTTTCTTTAACAGAAAAAACCTCCCGGATCCTTGGATCCAGGAGGTTTTAAGTAGGGATGAAAGGGCTCGAACCTTCGACTTCTACGATGTGAACGTAGCGCTCTGACCAACTGAGCTACATCCCCGGAGTTAGTGGTTATAACCAGAGCGCTGCGTGCTGCGCACTCTCGCGCTCTGCCCCAAAACTCGCACTTTCGCGGCTTTGCCGCTTCATGCTCGTTTTGTGGGCGAATCATAAAGTTATTACGCTCAGCCTTTGCACAAGTGCAAGGCTATCGCTTATAACTTTCTGATTCTTGGTTATAAAAAAAGTGGAACTAAATGGACTCGAACCATCGGCCTCTACGATGTCAACGTAGCGCTCTAACCAACTGAGCT
>CADBPG010000156.1 GCA_902796435.1 uncultured Eubacteriales bacterium
CATTTTGGCCGCCAGATGCGGTCCCAGCTCGATCGCGAGATAATCGCAGCCCGTCGCCAAAACAGGATCTGTCGCCTGACCGGTGCCTGGACCCAGCTCCAGCACTTTGGAAGCCGCACCGATGCCCGCCTCCCGGATCAGGTGATCGAACAGTTCCTGACTGTAGCGCGGCCGCCAGCGGTCGAACCGCTCCGGGATCGTATCAAAGATCTTCCTCAGTTCCATCGTCTTCCTCCGAGACCGCCAGCATGATGGCGCACTCCATACGCTTCTTGAACAGTTCACAGCCGTACTTGTACACACCCTTCACGCTGCCCGTGGCGTGATAGGCGTTGGCCGCGCAACCGCCGGAACAGTACAAACGGGCCCAGCAGTCCTTACAGTCCGGACGTGCGTAGACGTTGCAGGAGGCGAACTCATCCTGCACCTGCGTGTTGTCCACGCCATTCCAGATATCGCCCAGCTTGAACTTCTCCTCACCGACGAACTGGTGGCAGGGATACAGGTCGCCCCACGGGGTGACCGCCATGTATTCGGTACCGGAACCGCAGCCGGAGATGCGCTTGTAGATGCAAGGGCCGCCGGACAGGTCCAGCATGTAATGATAAAACGTGAAAGGACGGCCCTCTCTGCGGCGCTGACGCATCAGCTCGGCCAGATCCTCATACTGCTTCAGCACGATGGGCAGATCCTCATCGGTCAGGGCGGAAGGATCCTCCGGCGCGCAGACGACAGGCTCCATGGAAAGCTCGGTGAACCCTAAGTCGAGCATGGTTTTGATGTCTTCCAGGAAATCCGGATTGGCATGGGTGAAAGTGCCGCGCATATAATAATTCTGGCCGCCCCGGGCCTCCACCAGCTTCTGGAACTTGGGCACGATCTTCTCCCAACTGCCATTGCCCGCATAGTCCACGCGGAACCGGTCATGGACCTCCTTACGGCCGTCCAGGCTCAGGACCACGTTGCTCATCTCCCGGTTGCAGAAATCGATCACATCGTCATCGACCAGGACACCGTTGGTGGTCAGGGTAAAGCGGAAGTTCTTGCCCTTCTCTTTTTCAACACTGCGTGCGTAAGCCACCAGCTGCTTGACCACATCAAAGTTCATCAAGGGCTCGCCGCCGAAAAAATCCACTTCCAGATTGCGGCGGGTGCCAGAATTCTCGATCAGGAAGTCCAGCGCACGCTTGCCCACTTCAAAGCTCATGACCGCCCGTTCCCCATGATACTTGCCCTGGGAGGCGAAGCAGTAGGAGCAGTTCAGGTTGCAGGTATGGGCCACGTGCAGACACAGAGCCTTGACCACGCCGGAAGTCCGCTGCTTCAGCGCACCGGCCATGGGCTCGAAGGTATCCGGCGCGAACAGCTGGCCGGCCTCTTTCAGCTCGGTGATCTGGTCATAGCACTCCTGGATCTCCTCCACAGGCACATCCGGATAGGCGGCCGCGATCTTCTCTACCGCGGAAGGGTCCTCGTACGCCGCGATCAGGTCATACGCAATATCATCGACCACGTGGACCGAGCCGGAACAAACGTCCAGCACGATATTGTAACCGCCGAGTTTATATTGATGGATCATGAATCTTCTCCTTTGATCTGGTTATTCTGAAAAAACTTCTTCTCTGTAGCGACGAACATCAGCAGCATGCCAGCGAAAGACACCGCCGTCCCCAGGATGAGGATCGACTGCATGGGCATGTGCTCCAACATCCATCCGCCGCCGATATTTGCCGCGATCCCGCAGACGCCGGTGACGCCCACGGCCAGGATGCTCTGGGCCTTGACAGAATCCCCACGGCCCACGATGGAATTGACATAGTAGACCGAGGCGACCATGTACAGGCCGGAATAGAAAAACTGAATGACCTGCATGGCGATCAGCCAGGTCGTATTCGGGATGAACAGCATGGCGGCAAATTTAAGGAAGCCGCCGATGGAGCTGACCCTAAGCATGGTCTCTGCGGAAAACTTTTTCATGATGGGCATGCCCAGTGCGATGGCCGGGATCTCCGCGCAGGCCATCACCGAAAGGACCGTGCCCATCTCGGCTTGACCGCCGCCGTAGTGCTCCACGAAAAAGATCATATAGGTGCTGATCAGCATCTGCATGAAGTAGACCAGCATGACGCTTACCAGAAAAGCATCGTACCGCTTGTATTTACGGAAGAACTGGGGCAGGCTGCTGGGTGCGTCCTCCCCGGCCACGGTCCGGCCTCGGGCAAGAGTAGTACTCTCGGTCGTACCCTCCTCCTGCGGTTTCTTCATGAAGATGACCAGGGCCATCATGAGGATCTGGACGCCGGAAAAGATGGGCAGCAGCGTATCCGCGCCAAAAGCCGCGCTGATGCGGCCCATCACCAGGCCCGCCAGGGCATACCCCAGGGAGCCGATGCTGCGGGCGATGCCGAAATTGATATCATGCCCCGCCGCATTGTACTGCAGGCAGATGGAGACCAAAAGCGGTGACAGCGTATTCGCCAGGCTTAAGGCCGTGAACATGCAGATGAAGGCCACCGCGAAGGACTTAGGGATCAGCCACATGATCAGGCCGACGGCAGCACCGCCCAATAAAAGCACGATGATGATCTGCCGGACGGTGACACGCTCCGACCGGTCCGCCAGATCGGACAAGGTGGTCTGCAAAATGATGGTCAGCAACGCGCCGACCGTAGTCACGTAGCCGATCTGCGACGCCGAAAACCCCCGTCCGGACAAAATGACCGCGGCGAAGGAGGCGATGATGAGATAATTGATCCAATAACTGCACTGAAGGAACGCATACTGCGTATTCAGCCTGCGATCTGTCTGATTCATGTACTACTTTTCCTTTTGAGGCATTAAGTAACGAAAAACGCCGCCCTGTTCCAGGCGGCTCTTTTCACTTACAATTGATTATTTGTTTTTGTTTTCGCACTTCTGATTGGCAATACCGCAGCTGGTCTTGCATGCGGACTGGCAGGAAGTCTGGCACTCGCCGCAGCCACCGTTCTTAGCGCTCTCGCACAGGTTGCGCGTTGTGATAGTTTTGATGTGTTTCATGGTGCTCCTCCATCATTCAAATAGTATAGTGATTATAGCACGCTCCTTGCGTTCTGTCAACTGAAAGGTCTTTGCAAAGCTATTACAAGTATGATATCATATTTCAGATAAGGGAGGAAGAACACTTATGGCATCTGTCAATAACTTTACTGAGGGAAAGATCGCGGGCCCGTTGGTCCGCTTTGCTTTGCCCATGCTGCTGGCCTTCTGCCTGCAGTCCTTATACAGCGCCGTCGATCTTCTGGTCGTGGGCCAGTTCGGCACACCGGCCGACGTTTCCGCCGTCTCCACCGGCGGCCAGATGATGCAGATGGTCCTGGTCGTGGTGACCGGTCTGTCCATGGGCGCCACCATCCTGCTGGGACAGGCGATCGGCGCCGGCAAGGGGCAGGAGTCCGGCAGTCTGGTGGGGACGAGCATCGTGTTCTTCACGGGTCTGGCTTTGATCCTTACCGCAGTCATGCTCTTGGTGACCGTGCCCTTCGCGCGTCTGATGCAGACTCCCAAGGAAGCCTTCGACAAAACATTGGTCTACGTTCGCATCTGTTCCCTGGGCACCATCTTCATCACAGGATATAATGTCATCGGATCGATCTTCCGCGGCATTGGGGATTCCCGCACACCGCTGATCACCGTCGCCATCGCCTGCGTGGTCAACATCATCGGCGATCTGGTCCTGGTCGCAGTCTTCCACATGGCTGCCGCGGGCGCCGCTATCGCCACCATTGCCGCCCAGGCCGTCAGCGTGATCCTGAGCCTGCTGCTGGTCCGGCGGCAGGGCCTGCCATTTCCTTTTGAGAGATCCGATATCCATCTGGAAAAGCGCCACGCGCTCGGTATCGTAAAACTGGGCATGCCCATCGCGCTGCAGGACGGCCTGGTCTCCATCTCATTCCTGGTCATCGCTGCCATCGTCAACAGTCTGGGCGTGATGATCTCTGCCGGCGTGGGTGTGGCTGAACGTGTCTGCGGCTTCATCATGCTGGTCCCCTCCGCCTTTTCTCAGGCTCTCTCCACCTTCGTCGCCCAGAACACGGGCGCTAAGAAGCCGGAACGTGCGATTCGTGGCACGGTCATCGCCATGGGGATCTCCTTCGCCATCGATGCAGTCATCGCCTACTTCAGCTTCTTCCATGGGGACCTGCTGGCGGGCATCTTCACTTCGGACAAGCAGCTGATCACCTACGCCTGGGAGTACTTGAAATCCTACTCCATCGACACACTGCTGGTGTCCTTCCTCTTCTGCTTCATCGGCTACTTCACCGGTGTCGGACGGACCACCTTC
>CADBPG010000157.1 GCA_902796435.1 uncultured Eubacteriales bacterium
ATAGAGCTTTTCTCCTCGCCTTGCGGCAGATACATGTTTGCCGTACACATGCTCTACGGCGATCTATCTCATCACACATCTTTTCGGTAAACTACCCGTTTTGACGGTGTCATAATCGACGTGTGTTATTCAGATAGAGGATCCTGCCTTTCTGTTTCGTCCTCTCCTCTATCCTAAAAAAGAGCATAGAGAAGACAGGTACAGACAGTAATCCATAATCGATTCACATTATAGGACTAATCTAAATGAATGTCAATTGAATTTTAATTAATTCTTTCATTTATGTAACATTTGTTTCTTACTTCATTTCATCTTATGGTATTGCTGTAAACTTAACTGCGACGAAAATACTTGCAGAAGGCATTTTCTTCCATGCAATGTATGCAATAATGAATGGTTTTCTGTCGGCTTCTGTGCTACACTGTAAAAAAGATCGAACAAGGAGGCTGCATATGATCCGCTATATCACGCCGGCTGTCACGCCGCTGACCGAAGATGGCCAGATCGATGTCCAGGCTGTACATGACTTGTATCACTTCCTAATAAATAAAGGTGTGGATGGGATCCTGGTCCTGGGTTCCATCGGAGAGTTCTTTGCTTTCACCATGGAGGAGAAGAAGACGTTGATCCAGGCGGCCGTGGCGGCCGTAGACCACCGGGTCCCCCTCATCGTCGGCACCGGCTCCACCGTGCGGGCAGACGTTGTGGACTTGAGCCGGTTCGCGCTGGAAGCAGGGGCCGACGCGGTCATGATCGTGCCGCCCTACTATTTCGCCCTGACCGACCGGGACGTCTTCGAGTGGTTCGACGGTCTGGCCCAGGAGATCCCCGGCCGCGTCTACCTGTATAATTTCCCGGACCGCACCGGCTATTCCATCGCCCCGTCCGTCGTGGCGGCGTTGGCGGAAAAGCACTCCAACATCATCGGCATCAAGGATACGATCGGCGGCATGGACCACACCCGGGAGGTCATCAAGGCGGTCAAGAAGATCCGGCCTGATTTCGAAGTCTACTCCGGCTTCGATGACAATTTCTCCCATAACGTACTGTCTGGCGGCAATGGATGTGTGGCCGGCCTGTCCAACATCGTGCCGGAGATCACCCATGCGCTGGCGGAAGCCGCCCGCAATGGTGATTTTGCTGGCATGCAGAAGGGCCAGCTGCAGATCGACCGGCTGATGGATGTCTACACGGTCGGCGCCCCCTTCGTGCCCTTCGTAAAGGCCGCGGTGGGGCTTAGGGGCGTCCCGGTCTCCAGCAAGGTCACACAACCGCTGCCCACACCTACTGAAGAACAACTGGAAGCCTTACGCCGCATTCTTGCAAAGGAGATCACCCTATGAGCATCCGCAGCACTTCCGAGCGCCGTCTTTGGGCGCAGTTCGACGCCCTCCAGCTGGGTTCCGGCTGGGATGAGGCCGATATCACTAAACCGCAGATCCTGGTGGAGGATGCCTTCGGCGACAGCCACCCCGGCAGTGTGCACCTGGATCATTTGAGTGAGCACGTCTGCCGCAGTATTTATGAATGCGCCGGGACCCCGGGCCGCTTCCACACCACCGATATCTGCGATGGCTGCGCCCAGGGCCATGATGGCATGAACCTGATCCTGGCTTCCCGGGAGACGATCTGTGACATGATTGAGCTGCACGCCGGTTTTTGCCCTTGGGATGGAATGGTGCTGACCTCCTCCTGCGACAAGTCGATCCCCGCCCATCTGAAGGCCATCGCCCGGGTGGACATCCCGGCGGTCTTCCTGCCGGGCGGCAGCATGCGTCCCGGCCCGGACATGACCACATCTCTGGTCGCCGGCGACATCTCCCTGCGTGAAAAGTTGAAGGACAGTGGCCTGACCGCGGAGGAGATCCGCAATTACAAGCTGACCGGCTGCCCTTCCTGCGGCGCCTGCACATTTTTAGGCACCGCCTCCACCATGCAGTGCATGGCTGAGGCTTTAGGCATGGCACTGCCCGGCTCCGCCCTGGTCCCCGCCACCATGCGTGACATCTTTGCCTACGCCCGGGCCTCCGGCCGCGCCGTCATGAACCTTGTCAAGCAAAACATCAAGCCTTCCGATATCCTGACCCTGCCCGCCTTCCGTAACGCGATCATCATCCACGCGGCCATCGGCGGCTCCACGAACGCCACCCTGCACCTGCCCTCCATCGCCCGCGAGCTGGGGCTCGAGCTCCCCGTGGAGTGGTTCGATGAACTGGGCAAGACCGTGCCCCACATTGGCAACCTGTATCCCAGCGGCCGCCAGCTGACGGAAAGCTTCTGGTTCGCCGGCGGTATCCCCGCTGTGCAGCTGGCTTTGAAGGACCTGCTGGATCTGGACGTGATGACGGTCACCGGGCAGACGCTGGGCGAAAACCTGGCGCAGCTGGAGAAGGATGGTTTCTTCA
>CADBPG010000158.1 GCA_902796435.1 uncultured Eubacteriales bacterium
CACCACCGCGGCCCGCAAAGAGTGGGGCTTCGACGGCATCATCATGACAGACTGGCTGACCACCAATTCCAACGGCGGATCGGCCGCTGCGAAGTGCATCTCTGCCGGCAACGACCTGATCATGCCCGGCAACCTGTCCGACGTTCAGGAGATCCTGGACGCGCTGGATGCCAAATATGATCTGACCCTCTCCAAGGATGACCTGAACGCCTGCTGCCGCCGGATGTTGAGCATGATCCTGCGGTTGACCAAAGCTTGATGGCTTGTCATTGGATATAACGAATGAAAACAAGGGTTTTGATCCACGGAATGGATCAGGATCCTTGTTTTTTTGTTTTGTATCCATTGGGAATCTGATAGCAGGTGATTTGTTGCAGGAATTTGCGCTGAGGCAGTGGATATAAAAAATAGAAAAGATGAGTTTTGATCCACGAAATGGATCAGAAGAGTGATTTTTGATTTTTATATCCATAGGACATGCAGTATCTGGTCGTAGAGGGGTGGATACAAAAATGAAAAATGTGGTATATGATCCATTTTATGGATCATATTTAAATTTTTTGTGATTTATATCCACGCTGTGAAAGATCAGATGAGTGGCTAAGGTCAATAATCCATGAGATCAGTGGATAGAAATTTCAAAAATGCTCGGTTTTGATCCAATTGATGGATCAGAATCGAGGATTATTAAATTTGTATCCAATGAGAAGGGAGCAGGAGAAAAGTGTCCAATAAAAAAGGGTCCCATAAAGTCAAAAAACTTGCAAGCGCATAAATGCTTGCAAGTCTTTTGTTTCACTTTCGAAAGTTTTTTATCGGCCCAGTGCGGTCTTCTGTTCGACTACGGTCGGTTTGTCGTAGCAGGCGAAGCAGTCGTCGACGAACATGCGGTCGGGTGCTTTGGAGAGAAGGCTGACGACCGGGACGATGATGAGGCCGAGCAGCATGGCCATGGCGCCGCAGGCGATGGGGGAGCGCATCCATGCAGGCAGGATCGTGGGGACGAACATGTCGACCACCATCAGGATCGAGCCGAACAGGAAGCAGACCCAGCAGGAAAGCTTGGTGGTGCGTTTCCAGTACAGGGAGTACAGGAACGGTGCCAGGAAGGAGCCGGCCAGGGCGCCCCAGGAAATACCCATCAGCTGTGCGATAAATGTGACCTTGCTCTTGTACTGGATCAGGGCCAGAGTCGAGGAGATCGCGATGAAAACAACGATGAGGATACGGATCAGAAGCAGCTGTTTGCGGTCATCCATGTCTTTGGCGAACTGGCCTTTGATGAAGTCGATCGTCAGCGTGGAGCTGGAGGTCATGACCAGAGAAGAAAGGGTGGACATGGAGGCGGAAAGGACCAGGATCACCACAAGGGCGAGCATGAAGGGAGAAAGTCCCTGCAGCATGGTGGGGATGACAGAGTCAAAACCGTTCTTGGCGATATCGATCTGATCAGAGAACAGACGGCCGAAGCCACCCAGGAAGTAGCAGCCACCGGCTACCACTAGAGCAAAAACGGTGGAGATGACGGTACCTTTTTTGATGGAACCTTCGTCCTTGATGGCGTAGAACTTCTGGACCATCTGGGGCAGACCCCAGGTACCCAGAGACGTCAGGATGACGACGAAGAGCAGATTCAGTGGATCCGGACCCAGGAAGGAATTGAAGATACCCGGGGTGGTGGATACGGTCTCGTCCTGGACAGCCGCCAGGCCATTCATGGCCTCAATCAGGCCGCCCTTGCTGCCGATGACAGCTGCGATAACAGCAACGATACCGACCAGCATGATCATGCCCTGGATGAAATCATTGATGGCGGTGGCCATGTAACCACCGGCAATGACGTAGATCGCGGTCAGGACCGCCATCAGGATGATGCAGACGGAATAGTCGATGGAGAAGGCCATGCCGAAAAGACGGGACAGACCGTTGTACAGCGAAGCGGTGTAGGGGATCAGGAAGATGAAGATGATGACAGAGGAGATGACTTTCAGCGAGTTGCTGTTGAAACGGCGGCCGAAGAATTCCGGCATGGTCGCCGAATCCAGATGCTGTGTCATGATGCGCGTGCGGCGGCCCAGGATGACCCAGGCCATCAAAGAGCCGATGATCGCATTACCGATTCCGGCCCAAGTCGCGGCGATACCGTATTTCCATCCGAACTGTCCTGCGTAGCCAACGAATACGACAGCAGAGAAATAGGAAGTACCATAAGCGAAAGCAGTAAGCCAGGGACCTACGGAGCGTCCGCCCAGGACGAAGCTGTTGACATCCGTGGCGTGTTTGCGACAGTACAGACCGATACCGATCATCACGCCAAAGTAGAGAATAAGTAATGCAAGTTTCATGTTTTACCTCCTGATGGTTTAACGCTTTGAAGTGTTAAACCTTAAAATCATTAAAGAATATACAACGGATCAGGTGGAATGTCAAGCGTTTTTTTATTTTACTTTTTGTAATTTAAGAGGTATAATGACCGCAAGATGTTTCGTTGCTTTAAATGGATGAAATGAAAGGATATTATTATGAAGATCTTTTATCGATCTCCCGCAGAACGTTGGGATCAGGCTCTGCCGCTGGGCAACGGACGCCTAGGCGCCATGGTTTTCGGAGGCATTGAGAAAGAACATATCCAGTTGAATGAAGATACAGTCTGGGGCGGCTCCTATGTGGACCGTCATAATCCGGATGCCTTTGAGGCGCTGCCCAAGATCCGGTCCTATATTCTGAACGACCAGATCGCCGAGGCGGAGCGGTTAGCGAAATATGCTTTGACAGCAACGCCTCAGTCCGAACGGCCGTACCAGTCCCTGGGTGATATCCTGATCACCTTCTATGGAAAGCATATCGTCAATCCGAACGAGACCTTTGTGTCCATGATGGGCGCTTCGCTGGATCCGGACAAGCGTCCGGACTGCTACGAGCGTTCCCTTTCCCTGGATGAGGCCATCGCCCGCACAGCTTTCGCGAAAGGTGCGGACAAGCACGAGCGTGAGATCTTCATTTCCTATCCGGACGATGTCCTGGTCATGCATTTCAAGACCGAGGGCTCGGAGAACCTGCATCTCGACTGTGCCTTCGACCGCAGACGCAACCTGAACCACGCCTGGAAGGTGGACGATCATACCATTGCCTATGATGGCAGCACCGGCGAAAACGCGATCCGGTTCACGGGCATGATGACGGCCATCGCGCCCAAGGGCCAGATCTCCACCATCGGTGAGCATCTGATCGTGGAGGATGCGCCGGAGGTCACCCTGCTGTTCACCGCAGCGACTTCCTTCCGTTTCGAGGATCCGGAGCAGACCTGCCGTGACATCCTGACACGTGCGTCCGCGAAAAGCTATGAGACCCTGAAGGCTGCCCATATCGCGGATCATCAGGCCTTGTTCTCTCGTGTGGCGCTTTCCTTTGGCGAAGACGCAAAGCAGGATATCCCCACCGACGTACGCCTGCAGCAGGTGCGCGCAGGAGAACACGATCCGGGCCTGGTGGCGCTGTATTATCAGTATGGACGCTATCTCATGATCGCAAGCTCCCGTCCCGGCAGCATGCCCGCCAACCTGCAGGGTATCTGGTGCGACAGTTTCCTGCCGATCTGGGACAGCAAATATACCATCAATATCAATACAGAAATGAACTACTGGCCGGCAGAGACGGCTGGCCTTTCCGAATGCCACCTGCCCTTGTTCGATCTTCTGGAGCGGATGAAGCCCCACGGGCAGGAGACCGCCCGCCGCATGTATGGCTGCCGCGGGTTCGTTGCCCATCATAATACCGATATCTATGCGGATACGGCGCCGCAGGACATGGCCATTTCGGCGACCTACTGGCCAATGGGTGCGGCCTGGCTCAGCACGCATATCATGGAGCATTATGCCTATACGCAGGATCTGGACTTCCTGAAGGCCCACTATGACACCTTGTATCAGGCTGTGCTTTTCTTCAAAGATTTCCTGATCGAGGATGAGCAGGGGCGTCTGGTCACCTGTCCCTCCATCTCTCCCGAGAATACCTTCATCCTGGAGAACGGGACCTTTGGTCGTCTGACGGCCGGTCCTGCCATGGACAATCAGATCCTGACCGTGCTGTTCGACCAGTTCATTCTGGCATCCACCTTGCTGGACAAAGATGCGGACATGCGGGCGGAGGTCGAGACCATGAAATCCCGCCTGCCCAAGACCCAGATCGGCCAGTATGGCCAGATCATGGAATGGCGCAATGACTATGCAGAAGCAGAGCCGGGACACCGCCATGTATCCCAGCTGTATGCGGTCTATCCGGGCAACCTGATCACGGCGGAGGATACGCCGGACCTGATCAAGGCCGCGCAGACCACCCTGGAGCGACGTCTTGCCAATGGCGGCGGCCACACCGGCTGGAGCCGGGCATGGATCATCCTGCTCTGGGATCGTTTCCGAAATGGAAACAAGGCTCTGGAGAACATCGAAGCGCTGTTCAAACAGTGCACCTATGATAATCTGATGGACAATCATCCGCTGGGCAAGGGTTCGGTCTTCCAGATCGATGGCAATTTCGGCGGTGCCGCAGGCATCACGGAAATGCTGGTCCAGAATTATGGCGGACGGGTGGTGCTTTTGCCCGCACTGCCGGAGACACTGCCGGAAGGCTGCCTGCAAGGGCTCAGACTGCGGGGCAACGCATCCCTGGATCTGACATGGAAAGATGGCAAGGTGCAGGATTGTGCGATCACGGCGGATCAGCCGTGGCAGGGCGTCCTGTGCGTCAACGGAGAAGAGAAACAGATCACTTTAGAGTCCGGAGAGACATATCATGCGGTTGTTTAAGTCTTTTTGGATGCTGGTGCTGGTCCTCGGCCTTCTGCTGGTGCATCCCCTGGTGCACGCGGCAGAGGAGGACGAAACGCTCCACGTCTACTTCTATCATGAAACCACCTGCGGTTCCTGTGACGGGACTTCGGAATTCTTCGACATCTTCAATGCCCAGGTCGGCGATGTGAAGGAGGACTATCTGTACGATGTGCAGACGGTCAACACCTTCAAGGAGGGCGGCACAGAGCGGCTGGAGGAGCACCTCAAGACCATCGGAAAGAGCCGGGCGGACATTTCCCTGCCTTGCGTGATCATCGGTCAGGAAGTGCTTTGCGGTCTTCCAGAGATCGAAAGCGGCATCCGAGCATTGTTCCTGCAGTATGCGAAGACACCATCCTCAACCTATGTGGACCTGCCTGAAGAAGGAGCAGAAGCACAGAAATCTGATGAGGACGTCTTCGCGGACGTGGAAGTCCCAAAGGACAGTGCCTATCTCTGCGGCTTTGTGACCTTGTCCTGTCATGACTGCGAGCAGGCAGAGGCATATTATGAAACGCTGCCGGAGACAGTCCAGATCGATGGAAAAGAGTATCCGCTGGTCATTCAACTGTTCAATATCGCGGAGCCGGAAGGCCTGGAGAAGATCCGGGCCATGTTCACTGCCTACGAAGTCCCGGAGGAGGACCAGCTGGTGCCCATCGTGTTTTATAAAGGTGGATATATCGCCGGCGCTTCCAATATCGTTGACCAGCTGGAAGGCCATTTGACCAATGGGGATCTTCTGGGGTTCCGGTATCCGGAGACTGCCTCCAAAGTCGAACCGCTGCAGGCAAAAGATCTGCCGGGCATCGCCTTGACCGGTTTCATCAACGGGTTCAACCCTTGTTCGATCTCGATCCTGTTCCTGTTGCTTTCCCTGATCATGATCGACAAGAGCCGCATCCTGAAGGTCGGCTTCACCTTCATGGCCGGCAAATATGTGGCCTATTTCCTGTTGGGCATCGGCCTGTATTCTCTGGTCGCGGTGCTGGATTTCGTCTGGTTCGAGACGGTACAGAAGGTGATCACGGTCATCCTGATCGGGGCGGCCCTGTATCTGGCTGTCCTCAATCTGCTGGATTTCTTCGCTGTCCGCAAGCAGGAATATGGTAAGGTGAAGGCCCAGCTGCCGGAGCGCTTCCGCCGGTTCAACAATAATCTGGTCAAAAAGGTCCTGAAGGACCAGAACCGGAAATGGCTGCTGCCCATCATTTTCCTGGCCGCCATGGTGATCTCCGCCGGAGAATTCCTGTGCACCGGGCAGATCTACCTGGGCACCATCATCTATATGCTGAAGCGGGGTACCGGTGGCATGACACTGACCGTCATCGCCTTCCTGGTCTATATCACAGCCATGTGTCTGCCGCAGGCGATCATGATCCTGCTGGTCCGGGGCGGCGCGAATGTGATCAGCCTCACCGAGGAGACAAGAAAACGGTTCCCGATCATCAAGTTTGTGAATTTCCTGGTCTTCATCCTGTTTGCGGTCCTGTTGTATCGGATCAGCTTCCGTTAAGAGAGGAGAGAAACGCATGCTGTTTGGTAAAAAGAAAGCCAAACCCAAAAAGAAATTCAGTATCATCGCCGCGGGCATCGAGGTGTTCCGCGCACCGTTGATCGAGATCCCGCTGAAGGAGCAGGTGATCATTGCAAAGAGCATTCAGTTTTTCGATGATCCGGAACCCTGCTACATCCATCGCGGCGCTGTCGTGACCCGGCTGGCGGATGAGCTGGCCCAGGCCGCGGAAGCTGCGGGTGGTATCCTGGAGGGAGAGTCTCTGACGGAGGAATACAAAGGCTGGCTTGCTTTCGATGGGATCGAATCAGTCCGTCTGATCGAAGAATAAATCTTGTATTTTTATCCATTCTGCGCTATACTCGATAAAGCGTATAACGCGAACAAAGAAAGGAACTTAAAAATATGAAATTAGGTATCAGCATTTACTGCCTGGATAATGCAATGGCAGAGGGCATGACTGTTTATGAAGCGATGGATTGGGCCAAAGAACATGGCTGCGAGCATATCGAATTCGTACCTTTCCACCTGCCTTTGGTTGACGAAGAGCATCGTTGCCTGAATACCGAACTGATCGATAATGTACGCGAATATGCCAAGAAGATCGATCTGGAGATCTCCACATATTCCGTCAACGCTGACCTGATCAAGCCGGATGAGGCTGAGCGCCGCGCCGAGATCGAGCGTGTCAAACTGCATATCGATGCAGCAGCGCGCCTGGGACTGAAGTGGATGCGTCATGATATCGCTGGCTTCCGCCGTCCGTTCTCCAGCAATACACCGCTCAATTTCGAGAAGGATCTGCCTCTGATGATCGAAGGTACCCGTGAGCTTTGCGACTATGCGGCACAGTATGGGATCACCACCACACTGGAGAACCATGGCTTCTACTGCAATGGTTCCGACCGTCTGATCCGCATCCTGGATGGACTGGATCGTCCGCAGATGAAGATGACCCTGGACGTCGGCAACTTCCTGTGCGTCGATGAATACAATATCGCTGCTGTGAAGAAGTGCCTGCCCTATGCACAGATCATCCATCTGAAGGACTTCTACATCCGCTCCAAGGATCAGCTGCCCGGACAGAATGAAATGTTCAACTGCGACAATGGCAGCTGGTTTGAGACACTGGGCGGCATGATGCTGCGTGGTGCGATCACCGGACAAGGCGACATGCCGGTACGTCAGATCATCCACATGATCAAGGAATCCGGTTTCGATGGATATATCTCCATCGAGTTCGAAGGCATGGAGCCGTGCCGTCGTGCGACTGACATCTGCTTGTCTATGACAAGAGCATTCCTCGCCGAGTAAATCGGCTCGGAAGGCTCTCGAGCATTCCTCGCCGAGTAAATCGGCTCGGAAGGCTCTCG
>CADBPG010000159.1 GCA_902796435.1 uncultured Eubacteriales bacterium
CATCAGCGCGAATGATATCCTGGTCCTGCTCTACTGGTACCTGCACGAGATCAAGGGCTGGAAGGGCCCGGTGGTCCGCAATATCTCTACGACCCACCTGCTGGACCGCGTGGCAGAAAGCTTCGGCGAGGTCTGCTACGAAGTCCCGGTCGGGTTCAAGTACATTTCTTCCAAGATCGATGAGGTGGACGCCGTCCTGGGTGGCGAATCCTCCGGCGGTCTGACCGTCCGCGGCCACATCCACGGCAAGGATTCGGTCTACTCCTCCGCCCTGTTCGTCGAGATGGTCGCCAAGACCGGACGGAAGCCCAGCGAACTGATGCAGCAGCTGAGGGACCGCTTCGGCGCTTACTACATGAAGGAGTCCAACCTTACCTTCCCCGCGGATCGCAAGGAGGAACTGAACCAGCGCATCATGGTGACCAAGGAACTGCCGACCTTTGCTGCGGCTCCGGTCCGCGTCTCCTACATGGACGGCTGCAAATGCTACTTCGCGAATGACGCATCTGTCACCTGTCGCTTCTCCGGCACCGAGCCTCTGCTGCGCATCTTCGCAGAAGGCCGCAGCGAAGAAGAAGCCCTGGCTATGATCGAGGCCTGGCGCGCACAGTTGAGGATCTAAAACAACAGAAAAGGCACCCCAAATGAGGTGCCTTATTTTTATGTCTGAAACCTTATGCCAGCGGGATCTGCGGGATCCTTTCGACCTCGTAGGTCTGGATGAATTCTTCATCGCCCTCCAGGCCTTCCGCATACACGCGGACCAGGGCGTCTGCGCCGTCCGTGTTCTGCAGGATCGCCTGGCAGCGGCCGTGGAACAGGCGGCGGTAATGCAGGCCGTCCGGTTCGTGCGAATTCGGGTCCCCGTTGCCGGTACCGATCACCCGGGCACCGCCCTCGGTCTCGAAGAAGACCAGGGTATCTGCGGAGGGCACGAAGTTGCCCATGGCATCGATGGCTTCCGCCGTTACGGCGATGGCGTCCGACCCGTCTGCCGCAAGGATCGTCTTGTGCAGGGTCAGCCGGATGCGGGCCACGGCTCCCGGGGTACGCTGGATCTCGTCGCAAAGCATTGTGTCGCCATCGTAGCCCACGGCCCGCAGGGTGCCCAGCTCATAGGGCGCCGTCCAGGAGACCATCTCATAAGGATCCACGGCTTTTCTTCCTAAAGAACGGCCGTTCAGGAACAGTTCCGCTTCTTTACAGTTCGTATAGATCCTAAACTCCGTCGGGGTCCCGGCATCGATGGGCTGGTCCAGATCCGGCAGGGCGTGCACGAAGGGTTCCTTCGTCCAAAAGGCCTTGTACAGATAAGCCGCGTTCTTCTTGAAGCCGCAGGAATCCAGCGCGCCGAAAAGGGAAGCGATGGTGGGCCAGCGGTAGGGCGTCGGCTCGCCACGATAGTCCAGGCCTGTCCATACAAAGGTGCCGGCGATGTAGGGCCGCTCATTGACCTGCTTCCATCCGTCACGCACCGTATTGCCCCAGGGTGCCCGGGCCTCGTCCAGGTCCGCACACAAGTGGTGCTCCTCGTTGGTCTCATAAGTACCGCGGACCGCAAAGGCCGAGACCGTCTCCGACCCCACGATGGGGATCTCCGGGAAGGCCTCATGGACCGCGTCATACTGGGCAGTATTGTAGTTGACCCCGATCACGTCCATCAGCGGTGCCGTACCTTCCGGCTCCAGGAAGCCACTGTTATTGGCCCCGGTAAAGGGCCGGCTGTCGTCCTCCCGGCTGATCACCTGACGCATCCGGCGGGCGATGCGTACGCCATATTCATTGCCTTGCAAGGGTTCTTCATTAAAAAGCGAATAGAAGATCACAGAAGGATGGTTGCGTGCCCGGCGTGCCATGTCCCGGATATTCTTCAGTGTATCCGGATCCGTACGGAAGGAGCGGCTCTCCTCCATGACCATCAGGCCGATATGGTCCGCGATCTCCTGGATCTCCGGGTCGGTATGATGGGCCGTACGGATGGCCGTCGCACCGATCTCTTTCAGGCAGCGCAGGCGGTATTCCTTGATGGCATAGGGGACCGCGACCCCCACGCCGGTATGATCCTGGTGGATGCAGAAGCCCTTGATCTTCTGTGCCACACCGTTTAAGTAGAACCCGGTCTCCGCGTCGAAGCGCAGGGTCCGGAAACCGAACCATTCTTTTCGGTAATCCAGGATCTGCCCCTCTGCCCGAAGCTCCGCCGTGCAGCGATACAGGGTCGGATGGTCGGTGTCCCACAACTGGACATCTTCCGGATAGGCAAGGGTGGTAACGACACCCGTCTCCCCCGCCTCGACCTCCAGCTTGCGAGAAGCATCGGCGATCTCGTTGCCCTCCGGGTCGTACAGGTAGACCCGCACCTCCACCCGCTCCGGATGATAGGTCGTATTCTCGACTTCCACAGAGGTCCGCACGATCCACTGGCCGTCTTCCAGCTCCGGACGTACGAAGAGGCCCTGCTCCGCGATATGGACCTTTTCCTTCTTGATGAGCCAGACGCTGCGGTAGATGCCACAGCCCTCATACCACCAGCCTTCTTCTTCGCTCGGGTCGATCTCCACGACCAGGACGTTCTCCTGGCCGAAGCGGGCCACGTCCGTCAGGTCGACGGTAAAGGGATGGTAGCCGGAGCGGCTCACATACAGGCAGACACCGTTGACGTACACCGTGGCTTCCCGGCTGACCCCCTCGAACTCCAGGAGGATCTGCTTGTCCCGGTCCGCCTCGTCCAACAGGAAGTGCAGGCGGTACCAGACCGGGCCCTGCATCTTGCCTCCATGGAAGACACCGATGTCGGTCTCGTCGGTAAAATCATGGTGGACCAGGCTGTCATGCGGGACGTTCACAGGCAGCCAGGCACTGTCATCATATTCCATGGAGGTCGGGCCCCAGGTCATATTGGTCTTCCCATACAGGCCATGACAGGCTTCATGCCGGTCCTTCGGCGCCCGGACCAGCGTGCCTTCATAAAACTTCCAACCGTTGCGCAGGGCAAACAGCCCCGGCTGCTGATCAAAATGCTTCATGACGATCCTCTCCTTTACCTGACGCAAATCGCCGCAGGCGATTTGGTATGTGCCTCAGGCATTTTATTTATGCATGCATGCAATGGCACATATTATTAACGACGGTATTTGTACGGTGAGACTTCTCCGCAGTAGATGCAGCGGTAGACCTCGCCCTCCGCCTCGCTGCGTTCGAAAACGTGGTCGAGTTCCTGCTCGATGGAGGTGATGCACCGCGGGTTCTTACACTTGATGATGTTCGTCAACCGCTTGGGCAGCGTCAGATCCCGCTTCTCCACGATGACCCCGTCCTTGATGATGTTGACG
>CADBPG010000160.1 GCA_902796435.1 uncultured Eubacteriales bacterium
ACGATGAAAGAATTGAATCATGCTATGTTTCGGCTGAATGTTAAGCGTGCCAGGCGGTTTGTCCAGCAGGGATCTTTCCGCATTTGCGATCGATTCTTCTAAGAACTGTTTTTGTTCTGACAATGGAAGAAAATGGTCCGACATAATACACCCCTTTCTTTCAAGATAGAGCATATATTATATCGGAATTCTTTCGAGAAATCAATAAAATTTAACACAAATACTTAAATTAACAAAAATGTTAATTATAATATGATATATTGACACAAAAATACCCCGGAGCCATCCGGGGCATTTTCATTTCTTATTTCAACTGTTCGCCGCTTTTTCCGGTGTCGATGCCGGCCGCGTTCTCCAGTCCCAGGCGCTTTGTTGCTTCTTCGCGCATCTTGTACTTGAGGATCTTGCCGGCGGCATTCATCGGGAAGGCATCTACGAACTCGATGTAGCGGGGCACCTTGTGCCGGGCCAGAGAGGCCTTGATGTAGTCGAACATTTCATCGACGGTCACGTTCTGGCCTTCCTTCAGGATGATGCAGGCCAGGGCTTCCTCGCCGTAGCGCTTGTCAGGCACACCGATGACCTGTACGTCCTGTACGGCCGGGTGCGTGTAGATGAATTCCTCGATCTCCTTCGGGTAGATGTTTTCACCACCACGGATGATCATGTCCTTCAGACGGCCGGTGATGTAATAGTTACCGTCCTTATCACGGCGGGCCAGGTCACCGGAATGCAGCCAGCCTTCCGCATCGACTGTGTCGCGGGTGGCTTCGGGCATCTTGTAGTAACCCTTCATCGTGTTGTAACCACGGGAGCAGAACTCACCGTTCTCGCCATCCGGTACTTCCTCGCCGGTCTCCGGATCGATGATCTTGCATTCCACATGGGGGAAGGCGTAGCCTACGGTCTCGGTACGGACGTATTCGGTATCCCAGCAGGCGCTCATGGTGCTGCCCGGCGCGGATTCGGTCTGACCGTACACACTGATGATGCCGGTCATGTGCATCTCGTCCTCGCGGGCGGCGCGGCGCATGAGTTCCGGCGGACAGCCGGAGCCGGCCATGATTCCGGTCCGCATGTAGCTGAAGTCCGTGCTGCGGTAATCCGGATGGTTGAACATGGCGATGAACATGGTCGGGACACCGTTGAAGCAGGTGATCTTTTCCTGATTGATGCAGGCCAGACTCTGCTTGGCGGAGAAGTAGGGCATCGGGCACATGGTGGCGCCATGGGTCATGGAAGAGGTCATGGACAGGACCATGCCGAAGCAATGGAACATCGGGACCTGGATCATCATACGGTCCGCAGTGGACAGATCCATGCGGTCACCGATACATTTACCGTTGTTGACCACGTTGTAATGGGTCAGCATGACGCCCTTCGGGAAACCGGTGGTGCCGGAGGTGTACTGCATGTTGCAGACATCGCCGGGGCGGACCTGGGCGGCCATGCGGGCCACCTCTTCCTTCGGCACGAGAGGCGCGCGCTCCATGGCTTCATCGAAGGTCAGGCAGCCTTTCATCTGGAAACCGACGGTGATGACGTTGCGCAGGAAGGGCAGCTTCTTCGCATGCAGCGGTTCGCCCGGACGGGTCTCTTCCAGCTCAGGGCAAAGATCCTGGATGATCTTCTTATAGTTGGAATCCAGACAGTCCTCGATCATGACCAGGGTATGGGTGTCGGACTGCCGCAGCAGGTACTCCGCCTCATGCCGCTTGTAGGCGGTGTTGACGGTGACCAGGATCGCGCCGATCTTGGTGGCGGCCCAGAAGGTGATGTACCAGGCAGGCACGTTGGTGGCCCAGATGGAGACCTTGCTGCCCCGGCGCACACCCATGGAGATCAGGGCGCGGGCAAAGTTGTCCACATCTTCCCTAAATTCGGTGTAGGTGCGGGTGTAGTCCAGAGTCGTATACTTGAAGGCATACTGGTCCGGGAATTCTTCGACCATACGGTCCAGGACCTGGGGGAAAGTCTCGTCGATCAGGTCGAACTTCTTCCACACGAACTGGCCGGTATGGGCCATATTATCATAGAGGTGGGAACGGACGCCACGGGGGCTGTCGAACCGGCTCATGAAATTCACAAAGTGGGGGAAGATGACATCGCGGTCATCCACGTCGTCCAGCCATTCCGGCTTCCACTCCAGAGAAATGAAACCATCATAGTCGATGGAGCTCAAGGCCCGCATCATGTCGGAGACGGGCAGCACGCCCTCGCCGATCAGCTCGTAGGAGCCATCCTCCTGGGAATCCCGCAGGTGGACGTGGCGGACGTAGGCGCCTAGATTCTTGATGGTGGTATCCGCACTTTCCTGGAAATCCCGGTAGGGATGGTGCATATCCCACAGGGCGGCCAGCTCGTCGCAGGCATAATCATCCATCAGCTGACGCAGACGGCCGGTATCCGCGTAGATACCGCTGGTCTTGATCAGCAGGGTGATGCCCAGAGCGTTCGCGGAGGGCAGCAGCTGGTCGATGGAAGCACGGGCCGCCTCCTCATCACCAAGGGCGCAGCAGCTGACATAGGGGACCTGGGCGTTTCTGGCCAGAGCCATGACCGTACGCAGTTCTTCTACACTGGAGGCCTCGGAAAGGTCACAGGATGTATCGATGCAGGGGATGGAAAGCCCCCGGGTCTTCAGATCACGGATCGTTGCGGCAACGCTATACTGATGGAAGGGACATCCGCGGCCGATCAGGGATTCCTCCCGCTGCGGGTTGTAGATCTCGATGCCGCCGAAATGCATGGTCAAAGCGGTCTTCAAGTTTTCTTCCCAGGAATACCGCTGCCATCCACGTGTGGAGAATGAAAGATTCATGCGTTCTGACCCTCCTCATAAACGACCTTGTTGAGCGCATTGATATACGCACGAATACTGGAACCGACGATGTCTGTGGAGATACCCTGTCCGGAGTAGAGCTTGCCACCGCTGCGCAGCTTGACGACTGCTTCACCCATGGCTTCCCGTCCCTCGGTGACCGACTGGATCTGGAAATCATCCAGATCATAGTGATGGCCGATGATCTCTTCAATGGTATGGAAGGCCGCGTCGATGGGACCGTCGCCCAGGCTGATGCCTTCCAGGATCTCGCCGTTCTTGGACAGCTGGATGCTGGCGGAGGGGTGGATCACATTGCCGGTATTGATGATATAACGTTCTACTGTATAAGTAGCAGGTACCTGCATGGCGGCGGAGGCGACGATGGCGTCCAGCTCACGGGTGCTGACCCGCTCCTTCTTGGCCGCGATGCGGCTGAAGGCCTCATAGACGCGGACCGAATCTTCCTCGGACAGTTCATAGCCCAGGGAAGCAACGGCGGTCATGACGGCGGTGATGTCATCGTGGGCGGTCAGATATAGGCCGTCTTCCTCGCCTTCACTCTGGCGGTCTCTGGACTTTTCGCCGGTGCGGCAAAGCCGGGAGATCTGGGCCGTTGCGCGGCTCAGCTGCGTGGTCCTGAGGGTGGTGGAAGCATTCATCAGATCCCCACGGGCGGAGATCAGGGAAGCGATATGCTTCAGGCTGATGGTGCCCAGGTTATAGCCGGCGGCTTTCACTTCACCAGCACCGGCAGAAATCGCACTGATGGCGCAGGCATCTGCCATGTACAGGTTGTTGCTGCAGCTGACACCCAGGGTCACAGAGTCGAGCTCCGGCACGTCCGCCTGCAGATCGCTCAGGAAAGCGCCGAATTCATCCGGCAGCATGGTGCCCGCCGTGTCACAGACGGTGACCATGGTGGCACCGGCCTCGATGGCGGCCTGGATCGCGTCTCTGATAAAGGAAGCTTCAGCCCGGGTTGCGTCTTCCGCGACGAACTCCACGTCTGCACAGACCTTACAGCAGGCGTCTACCATGACGCGGATCGTTTCCAGCATGGCAGCCGGTTTCTTAGAAGCCAGATATTCCATCTGCACGGAGCTGACCGGCGCTTCGACCACGAGGCGCGGATGCTTGGCTTCCTGCAGAGCTTTTGCTGCGATGGGGACAAGGTCCGGATCCAGTCCGACCGGAACGGCGATGATGCTTTCCTTCACAGTGGAGGCGATGGATTTGATCAGCAGACTGGTCGCGCGGGACTGTGTGATGGGCGTGGTCTCGATCGCGTTCACACCGAGGCGGTCCAGCAGTTTGCATAGTTCGATCTTCTCCTGGAAACTTAAAGAAAAGTCTTCACTGCGGGAGCTTTGCCGCATGGTTACGTCGGTGATGGATATAGGTCGCATGATGGATCCTCCTTAAAGATGAATAATGGTTACTGCTCAGTATCGAGAAAAAAGAATAGCCTGCGCGGGAAAGATCCCATGCAGGCTTGTATACTGATTCAGACGGATGTAATGTAGATGATCTTTTTTGTCTAAAGCTCAGTGAATCCCGCGTGAAACCGATCCCGTGTATAAATACAGGGATAATAGGGCCAGCAGGAGTAGAGCGAGCTTACGGATCATTCGTACGGCATCCTTTCCAAGATTTGCGGCATCGGTTTAAACCGCTGTACATTCATTATATCACATATTTATGCAAAATCAAGACCGTAAAGATGTTAAACATCAAAGGGACAAGTTTTCCGATTTTCGTCAGATGCGACAATTTGCAATCCCGAAACCGCATGGTATCATAAAAAACCGAAGGAGTGAATGATTATGAATATTATCGATGCACATGCACATATATTCCCGGCCAAGATCGCCCAGGCGGCGGTAGAAGCCACGGCAGAATTCTATGAAAACGCGATCCCCGGCCACCCGATGTCCAAAGAATCTATGATCCATCATGATGGCATGGCGGAAGAACTGCTTACCGCAGGCAAAGCCGGCGGGATCGACAAGTTCCTGGTCTTTTCCACGGCCACGACACCGCGCCAGGTCGAAAGTGTCAATAACTTTATCGCCGCACAGTGCGAGGCGCACCCGGAATTCATCGGGGCGGGCACCATGCACATCGACTATCCGGATTTCGAAAAGGAGATCGACCGGGCCAAGGCTCTGGGCCTTGTGGGCATCAAACTGCATCCGGACATCCAGCGTTTCCGCCTGGATGACGAGCGTCTGTTCCCGCTGTACGAGATCCTGGGCAGCCGGCACATGTTCCTGATCGCCCATACGGGTGACTACCGTTATGAGTTCTCCAACCCGAAGCGGATGGAAAAGATCGCGAAAATGTTCCCGCAGACGAAATTCATCGGCGCCCATTTCGGTGGATGGAGCGAGTGGGACGTGGCCAGAGACCTGCTGGTCCTGGACAACGTCTATGTCGACACCAGCAGCACCTACGGGTTTACCGGCCCGGAGGCCATGAAGCAGGCCTTTGGCACCTTCGATCCGACCCACATCTTCTTCGGTTCCGACTATCCCATGTGGGATCCGGAAACGGAACTCAAATCGATCTATGAACTGGGTCTGACAGACGAGCAGCTGGAAGACGTGCTCGGCCGGAATTTCGAGAGGTTTTTACAGGAGCTTTAAAGCTGGCTTAAGAACTGCTCGTGCAGAGCGTCCCGGACGCGTTCGAAATCTCCGACCTCCGGGCACTGGATGGCCACGACCAGGCCTTTTTCCGGCAGCACCGTGGAGACCTGTCCATAGGCGCCATCTGCACGATAGGCGCCAGGGTAGGGGCTCATCCAGAACTGGTAGCCATAACCGCAGTCCCATACATTGCCGCCGTCCGTCGCGATCTTCCAGGTGGTCGCTTCCTTGATCCAGGCGGGGTCGACGAGCTGCTGGCCCTCCCAACTGCCCTCTGCCAGATACAACTGGCCCAGCTTCATCATTTCGGTAAGCTTGAGGAACATGCCGCCGCCACCGATCGGGTGACCCATGGGGCAGTTCTCCCACTGGGGATAGCCCTGTCCCAAGGGCTTGTGCAGCCGCTCATAGAGATAGGCGCCCAGCCGCTGGCCCACGGCCTTTTCCACCATCCGGCCCGCCAGGATACTGTCGGCGGTGGAATACTGGAAGCGGGTGCCGGGTTCTTCTTTTACAGGACGGGAAAGCATGTATTTCATATAATCCGGAGCGCCGACACCGGCTCTGCGGTCCGCACCCATCAGGTAGGGTTCGCCAAAGCCGCTGGCCATGATCAAAAGGTCCCGCAGGCGGATCTCGAACAGGCGAGGATCCGGATCCTCCGGCACAGATTCCGGGAAGAACTCGGCCAGCTTGTCATCCAATGACAGCTTGCCGTCGGCAATGGCCATGCCGACCGCGGTGACCATGTAGCTTTTTGTGTGGGAATAGATATTGCGCGGAAGATCCGGTGTAAAGCGGTGCTCCAGTAGCACTTTTGTCTCATCCGCGACAGCCAGGCCTTCGATGGCCAGCTTGTGATCGTACGCGTAGGAAATAAAATCAAAGAATAGTTTTTCAAGCATGGGAGGACCTCACTTCCTGTGCTTTTTTTATTTCAGGCCGAAGGCTGCTTCGGCCAGTGCCAGCGTTTCCTCGATGGTCCGGCCTTCATCCCGCAGAATGACAGGGAAACCGGAATTCAGAAAAGTGTTATACTGTTCCTGGGAATTGAGCAGTTCCAATGTCCTGCGATAGTTCTCCAGAGCCGCTTCCGGATCCGGCTCCTCCATAAGCAGCTGGTAGATGAACTGCTTCTCCTTGTCCGGCCGTTCAAAGAAGCGTTTGACCGAAATCTGTGGGTCTGCCAGCATGACCAGCACGTGGCCGGGCGCAGCGATCTCTCGCAGGGTCTCCAGCGAGATATTGGTATCCACGAAGACTGGTTTTCCCTCGGCGCAGATCTCCGGGAGCATTCTAAGCTCGATGATCTCACATTCCTTGGAGACACCCTGGATCCAGGCCGCATATGCCTCCGGTGTACGGCGGACGAACTGGTGCCAGTCTTGAAGATCTCTTGTGTAGGTCAGGTTCGGAAACTCCGCAGGATCCAACTCGCCCGGATACCTGTCATGATAGTTCTCTTCACACTGGATCCCGTTGTATTTTTCAGCCAGTAAACGGACCATCGTTGACTTACCGGCATAGGCAGTACCGGTGATGAAATAGGCATTGGAAAGGTCCATGAGAAGTCACCTCCTTAACGCTATTATATCATAATCAAGCAAACCTACAACCGATTCCGCACATTGTATTTTGTATTGCAGTGTGGTAAAATCAATTATGGAGGAAGATATTATGATCAGGATGAAAAAACTATTTTTATTCTTAATCTTGACGATTATGTCGTTTCTGTTGAATGGTTGCCATTCTTCTTCGTCTGATCAAATACCAGCTCAGATAGTTGTCGAGAATACGAACGATCACTCGACCTATACGGGACATTTGGATCAGGGTGTTTGGAAGTGGGACGCTGATGCACCTCCTGTATATGTTTTGATCGATCAGCTATCCAAAGATGGTATTTCGTATACCATCTATAATCAGGATCCTGATCATGA
>CADBPG010000161.1 GCA_902796435.1 uncultured Eubacteriales bacterium
CGATGACACGCTGGAAATCGAACCGGTAGTCGATCCCGGTGGAAGCGGCATTGCCCATGGGCGAGCAGGCCTGGATCTGCCAGGCAAAGATCCTACGGGTGCGCAGGGTCTCGTACAGGTCCTCCAGGGTCAGGGCGTTTTCCGCGTTCAGCGTTGTGATGACAGATACGAGGATCCCCGCGCTGGAAAGCACCTCGATGGCGCGCAGTGCCCGGTCAAAACTGCCCTCCTGCCGATACTTGTCATGCAGACGCCCGGGGCCATCGATGGACACCGCCACCGATTCGATTCGGGCCTCCTTCAGCTTGCGGATATGCTCCTCTGTGAACAGAAAACCGTTGGTGATGATGGCCACGTCCACGTTTCTGGATGTCAGCGCCTGTGCGATCTGCACCCAGTCCTTGCGCAGAAAAATCTCTCCTCCGATCAGGGAGACCCGCTGGCACCCCAGATCCGCCAGCTGCCGGGCCACGTCCAGGCATTCCTCGGTCGAAAGCTCATCCGCGCGGGCCTTGCCTGCCCGGGAACCGCAGTAGGCACAGGAAAAGCAGCAGGCCAGGGTGATCTCCCAGACGCAGGAATCAAGCCTATAGGGTACGCCCATGATCAGGAGCCCCTCTTAAAGAGCCGCTTCAGCAGGGACGGTTTGGGCGGAGCATAAACTTCGCGGAACTCCGGCCTGGCCGGTGCATAAACCGCGCCAGTTATCGGGCGGGGCGGGGCATAGACCGCTGCCGGATGCTCCTGGCTGTTGTGCATACGCGTTCCACAGGTAGGGCAGAACATGCCCTGTTCGGGCAACTCCCGTCCGCACGTGGGACAAAACCGTTTTTCTGTCTGAAAGTTCTGTGGATATACCGGCTGGTTTTCTTGCTCCATGATCCATGCTCCTCTCTGTCACTCTTTTCCTATATGATACATCAAAAAGCGTCCCAAAGTCCATAGGAACTTGGGGACGCTTTGGTTTTCACTAAATCAGGACCGCCAGCACGATCAGCCCGATGCCCAGCAAAAGCAGGAGATAGTCGGGCAGGTGGAACTGGGAGACCTTGCTGCTGCTGTCTTTCGTCCGCAGGTTGAAGCCTCTAAGCTCCACGGCCATGGCCGCCGTCTCGATCTTCTTGACGGAGGAGATCAGCAGAGGCACGCACAGCGGCACGATCAGACTGGCTTTTTTGAAGAAGTTCTTCGTGTCGAATTCGACGCCGCGGGCGGTCTGGGCCTCCATGATGCTCCTAAGGTCCGAAGTAAATACCGGGATGAAGCGGATGGTGGAGGTGATGGCGAAGGCGTACTTGTAGGGTACGTGCCACCGACTGACCAACGCGTTGGACAGGTCCGACATGCGGGTCAGGGATATCATCAAGGCCAGGGGCAGCGTGATATCGATCAATCGCAGGACGCCCATCAGCGCAGTCTTCAGGCCTTCCCAGGTGATGGCCAGTTTGCCGATGTAAAAGGCAGGCGTACCGGCCCGCATCACCAGCGCCTGCAGGATGAACAGGAACAGGGCGATCTTCAGCAGGCCCTTCAGCAGGCGGAGCGCCTGGGTGAAAATGCCGCCGAACACGCCGATCAGAAGATCCAGCACCAGGATGCCCAGCAATACATAGATATTATTGGTCACGAAGCAGGCGATGCAGACCAGCAGCGAGAACACGATCTTGCTGCGCGGGTCCATGCGGTGCAGGAAGGTGTCGCCTGGGAAATAGTTCATCAAGCCCTTCATGCCGTCACCGCCTTTCTTGCGGCCTCGATCTGCGTGGCCATTGCATCCACGGTGCAGATGCCTTCGAAGCCGGAATAACCGTCCGCCATAAGACGCGCCGCCAGTCCGATGATCTGGGGCGGCAGCAGTGCGGAAGAGGTCAACGCGGTGGGATCCTGCAGGATCTGCCGGGTCTTCCCATCCGCGGTGATCTTGCCGCTGTGCATCACGATCACGTGATCCGCGTAGTCCAGCACGATCTCCATATCGTGGCACACCATGACCACGGTGACACCCTGACGGTTCAAGGCCTGCACATATTCCATGATCTGGGTGCATTCTTTATAATCCAGGCCGGTGGTCGGCTCATCCAGGATCAGAAGCTGGGGCCGGTGCACCAGGGCTGAGGCCAGAGCCACCTTCTGCCGTTCACCACGGCTCAGAAGGAAGGGTTCGTCCGCGGGGTCCAGCTGCAGGGCGTTCAGGACATCATCCTTCAAGCGCTGCCTTTCGATCGGGTCTTGTACGGTACGTTCCAGGGTAAAATCCAGCTCCTCACCGACGGTATTCTTGCAGATCTGCCGGTCCGGATTCTGGAACAAGTAGCCCATGCGTGCCGCCAGGGTACTGGCCTTGCACTTGGAAATATCCTCCTCCTCGAAAAGGATCCGCCCCGCGGTCGGATGGATCAGACCGCGGATCAGTTTGGCCAGGGTGGTCTTACCCGCCCCGTTCGCGCCGACCAAAGCCGTGATGGAACCCTTTTCGATCGTAAAGGAAAGGTCCTGTAAGGTGCTTCCTTCTTCCATATAACTGAAGGAGACTTTTTCAAACCGAATCATGAAAGCACCTCCCGTACCATAGTTTCTGCTTCTTCCAGACCGATCGGAGCCTCGCCCCGGAACAGGTCTCTTTGCACCAGTTCTTTATATAAGGAGACCACGCGTGGGACGTGGATCCCGATCTCCTCCATCCGGTCCGCGTTCTTCAGCACTTCCCGGACCGGGCCTTCCAGAATGATCTCACCCTGCTCCAGGAGCACCAGCCGCTTGGCGTAGCCGCATAGCAGACCGACCTTCTGCTCTACCACGATGATCGTCGTGCCGTAGGTCTCGTTCAAAAACTTAAGCATCTGGAAGATCTGGTCACTGCTTTCCGGATCCAGCTCACCGGTGGGCTCATCCAGTACGATGATGTCCGGCCTCAGTGCGATGATGGCGGCCACCGCCACCTTCTGCTTCTGGCCACCGCTTAAGGAATCGATCTCACGGAAGCGCAGATCCGGGATCCCGGTCTTCTGCAGGGCCTCCGTGAGCCGAGCTTCGATCTCGTCTTTGGGAACACCGAAGTTTTCCATCCCGAAGAGGAGTTCATCCTCGACATAGGTGGCGACCATCTGGGCGTCCACATCCTGGAACACGCTGCCGACCTTTACGGCCAGCTGCTCCGGCGCGGTGTCCACGGTATCCATGCCGTCCACCAGAACGGAGCCGTAGAAATCCCCAGGGTAGTAGTGGGGCACGATCCCGTTGATGGCGTAGGTCAGGGTGCTTTTCCCCGCACCGCTGTTACCGATGATGCCGACAAAGTCACCATCATGGATCTCCAGGTCGATGTTTTTCAGTGCCGGTTTTTTGCCGGTATCATACTGAAAGGTGAACTCCTTCATCTGGATCATGGGAAAACCTCTTTCTTACTTTTTCAGAATCTTCTGCAAAGGCAGGTACAGGATCTGCACGATGATAGCGTTGATCACGGCTGTGCACAGGACGATCGGCACGTAGGCGGCCATGGCGCTTGCTTCATAGTGCATGAACAGGAACAGGCAGATGGTATAGGTACCACCACTGACCACGGTGCTGATGAATGTCGCCACGATGGGGTTCAGGTCCAGCTTCTTGATCTTCATCGGGACGTGGATCAGCAGGCCCATGACGGCGGCGCCCAACAGTTCGCTGATGAAGTTGATGTAGGGCGTGCCCGGCAGTACCTGGCAGATCGCACCGGCCAGCAGACCAATGACCAGACATTCGATGAACTTCGGCCGGATCAGCAGGATCGCCAGGCAGTACATCGCGATGATGAAGTTCGGCTTCATGCCGAAGAAGTTGATGACGGAGCCTGCAAAATACTTCAGTACCGCGCCGGCTGCCAGCAATACAGCGATCAGAATGATGTCGGATACATTGAGGCCCTTTTTCTCCTCGGTTTTGATGACTCTCTTTTCAGCCATGATCTTTTCCTCCTCTTGGAAAATCTTTAGGGCAAAGCCCTGAAACCTGGAGGACAAGTGGCTTTACAAACAAAAACCCCCTGTCCCATGCAACATGCTGGGACAGGGGAATGATAAACTCTCCTGCGGTGCCACCCCGCTTGACATTGTATGACCAATGCCCACTCTAACCGCACTATCATGCAGCGTCCTTTGTTAACGGAGGGAATCTCCGTCTTCTCTACTCCCGGTGTTTCTCGAAAGAATACTGTCGCCGGTTTCAAGTCGCCCTCAGGAAACCATTCCACAAGACCGCCCGCGCCACGCTCCCACCATCCGCAGCTCGCTGTGCCCTTAAGTCAAGTGTACTTTTTTCCTTCATCAGTTTAACGCGATTATAATGGCCCTTTTAGATTTTGTCAAGCATGATTTTTGAAAATTTTTCTGTCGCTTCAAATCTTCCGGATCGTATCCCAGATCACCTGCGCAGCAAAGGTGCTGCCTGCGGGGGATGCATGGGCTCCATCCTCCAGGTACATTTCCTGCTCCGGATGGGCGCGCATATGCTCCCACCAGCCTTCTCCGACAGGCGCCAGGACCGCTCCCAGGCGCTCTGCAAGGTTCTCATGCTCCTCATTCATCCGGGCCTGTTCGAACTCCTCCGCCTTCTGGGCCCAGGTCCCGTAGATGACCGGCACACTGCCCGCTTCCTTGCACCACTGCACCAGGGTCGCCGCCGCTTCCCTGTATTCTTCGATACAGTCAAAGGGATGGGCATGCTCCTGCAGGACCACGAAATCATAATGGCCATAGCGGATGTTGAAGGGCACGTCCGGTTCCTGCACATGCTGGTGCAGATACCAGCCGCCATGGGCGATCATGGTGACCTCGACATGATACCCCTCCTCGCCGGCGATGCGCTGCAGGATCGCGGGCAGTTCATTCACATAGGTGTGACTGTTTCCGATGAACAGGATGCGTAAGTCCTTTTTATTGTTATCCATAGTGTACCTTTCTATGCTTCGATGGTGATCTTCTCTCCGCTTGCCGGGACGCGCACCTGATGCAGTTGCATTTCATCCGCGAAACGCCGCACATCATCGCTCGTAAACTGCGCATGGTTCACACTGTCCAGATGCGATGCAATGATCATAGCCTCCGGTGCCGCGGCGCAAACTTGAGCGACATCATCCAAGTCCATGATCAGTCGGCCTATAGGCACTCTTGCTCCGCAGCAGTTCAGGATGATCACTTCCGGTTTATATGTGTCTATGACATCGGCCACGGCGGGGCAGTAAATGGTATCCCCCGCCACATACAGAGTCTTTTCCCCTGGCGCCTGGAATATATATCCGCAAGCCTCTCCCATGATCTGCAGAACGTTCTCGTTTTCACCATGGACCGCGGCCGTTTTCCGGATGCATGTGCTGCCAAAGACGATCTGCTCCGTTTTGAACCACTGCGTATTGGTAAATCCCATGGCCTGCAATTCCTCGGTATCATGTTGGTTCTGCGCAATGATCTGCATCTCCTTCGGCAGATGATCCGCACTGAAATGGTCAAAGTGCAGATGGGTCAACAGGCAATAATCCACGTCTGCCAGAATGTTTTCCGGCGTATCCGGAAGGGCATCCACAGGGCAGCGCACACCCACCAGCTCCGGCCGGCAGGCATCGATGGATATGCCCGTCCCCTGCTCCTGCATCCAGGGGTCGATCAGAAAAACTTTCCCCCCATAGGTGATCTTTACCATTGCGTTTCTAATCTGTTGAATGATCATGAGGCTTTTCTCTTTCCTTTTTGGTTTTCTAAAATAGTCATGGAAGCTCCGGCAGTGGAGGGAACTCATCTGTCTCCATGCCCAGTTCTTCTTTGACAGAGCAGATCTGGTCAAACAATTCCTCCATTGCTTCTGGATATGACGGATCACAATTGATCACAAAGCTTGCCTCCGCTGTCACACTATATCTGAGATCATAGATCTCGCCTGGGCTCAATCCGGATTCCACTTCCACCAACGCATTTCCATCATAAGCCCATAAAGAATAACCATTCCCATCAGATATCATTTTCCCACTGAAAATACAAAGCTTTCCATTGACATAAGCGATGAAGATCTCGCTGATATCCACGCCGATCGTCATGACCTGAACGGATCCCAGGTATACTGGGGCTCCATCTTTCATTGTCCATATTTCCAAAGGGGTATTCGCATAACTACCGCTTTGATCCAGATGTCCAAGGATCAGCTCCCGGCTTCCGTCCACATCCAAGTCGATCAGCTGTAGATAATTGACACCACCAGACATATAGCACCAGCCCGTGTGCTCCAGACGGAAGTGGCCGAACTCTTCTTCCTTTTGTCGGATGATCTCTGCATAACTCAGGGACTCCTCGACCTTTTTCAGGACCGCATAAGGACGCAGGACTGTCTCATCATCATGCTCTTTTATATTCTTCCCTGCCGTAATTCGCACGAAGTCCTTGACCAGCTTCGTATATCCCTCTTTTTCGAAGATCATTCTGTACAGTCCCGGCCTGATATTGAAGAAATAGTATCCGTCCTCGGCTGTATACCCCTCATGATCCTGCAGATCATAACCATCCTGGTCTGAAATGGTAAGACTGTAGACCCGGACCCGGACATCTTTTAAGCGTGCTCCCGTTTCGTCCTCTACCCAGCCTTCCAACGTTGTGCCAAACGAAGTTTTGATCTGGATCTTCTTATTCGTTCCGCCCAGGGCGGCCGGAGCGACAGTCACATACGCGTGCGCATCTGCCCAGATCCCTTTGTTATCCTTGGCTGTCAGGATATATCTTCCTACCGCAAGAGAAGCGGTGACATTCCCCACACTGTCCTTCCTGTTCCGCTGGATCTCTTTACCGTCATATGTGGAGATCACCAAGGTATAATCTGTAGATCTCCCTCCATCGGCCGTCAGCACTTCAACCTCAATATTTCCTCCGCCGAAGATGGTCTTGAACAGGTTTTCCTGATAGACACCGATCCCGATCTGATCAAAAGCCCAGACAACGCTGTTGTATTCCTTCTCCTTCAAACTGCCTAAATGGATCATTTGTCTGGCGGCCGCTTCACAGGCAGCCCGTCCATCTTCGAATGTCGGCGATTCCGGCAGCAGCATGATCGTCCTGTACCACAGTTCCATCAGCTTTTCTTTATTGCTGATCGCCGAGGTCTTTGCGTCATTCGGTGCGGTATACATCAGATATGCGGCATGAGAAAAATAGGTAGCCCGCATATGGCTGGTGTCTGTATTCGGCATCCAGCCTATTGCGTTTCCAAAATCATTGCCTAAGGAACCGCTCTTCGAAAGATCCCGCTGAAACAGTCCTTCTGCAACGATCCAGTCCGGTGCCTTGCCCGTGTGGATGCTTTCATACAGTATACCCATGATATCGGCAGTCCCCTCACTGATCGGACCGGCATCATTTCTTTCCCCGATATAGAAATGTTCCTTTTGGATCAAGTGTCCATACTCATGGCCGAAGGTTTCCAGCTGATCATAATCTCTGTTGGTACCTACATACAGCACCCCCGCTTGATGCCAGACCTCTGGATCCTCTGTCGGGACAAGATATCCTCCTGCAGACATATTGTTTCCAAACTGGTATCCATCATCATAAACGCCGAAAAGTCCTCCTGGGAACCCTGGATCAGAAAAGTGTTCTTCATAGAAAGCCCTCAGGTCCTGCAGGATCTGCATCAAACGGACGGCTTTATCGTAATGATCGTCCTTTTCTTCCTGTGTATCTCCAAAATACTGGTTTGCACTGGTCACATCATGATAGTCCGGTGGATCGTACTGGCTGTGGCTCATTCCTGCAGCATTCAGTATCGTTATGTCAAGTTTCTCATCCCGGAGATGATAGACGCTACCTTCCTGCACTGCCGGGACTTGCTCCGATCCGTCTCCATTGTACGCAGTCACAGGTGCATATAGATCTACGAAATCCTGCACACAATCCAGGACTTCGCCTGTTGATGCAGAAATCAGGACTTCAAAAGAATAGACTGTATCCTGCCCCACGCTAAAGACTATATCCATCGTATAGGCAAGCATATATGTATCTCTGGTGACCGGGAAGAAAACTTTCCGCTCCGGATCTATGCCTGAGATCGTTTCGATCTTAAGATCCAAGGTTTCTGTCTGATCCTCTGTGCCATGGGCGGTCAGCCAGTTTTTAGCAAACGTAAAGATGCCCGATTCTGCCATCGAAGCATCCAACACGTCCGTACGGAGCACTGTCTCCGGTACATAATAATTTGAAACCAGCGAGCAGGCTGTCTGTTCCTGATCAGCAACCATGATGATGCTTTCGCCCCATACGGGAATATTTTCATATGTGCATCCAAAACGGTAGAAAACAGAATCCTTCATTTTCTGCACGTCCTGGATCTCGGCATGATCTTCGATCTGCGGATCGTTGAAAACACCCTGTACCTGAGATAATGCGGCGTGGGCTTCCATTTCGTCTGAAATCTGTATTTCCAGGTCTTCGATGTCCTGGGTCAGCAAAATCGGATGGCCATCATCCTTTGCCTCCGGTGATGTTTCCCTTGGATCTACACCATCGGCCGTCGCCTTGTTCTGCCCGGTAAAAACAGAGAATTCCTTTCCGCGAGCGGCAATAGCCCATACAGAAGCCAACAGTGCCAGGATCCATATACTGACCAATATGATCAGTCCTGTGTTCTTTTTTCTCATAGAGTACCTTCTCTCTTCCAGCAACTACAGCCTGTGCTCAATGTAAAGCTTTGATCGTTTACCCATCTATTCTGAGGATCCAGTGGTACCTGCCGCTTCCGACCTTGGTTTCCTCCATACCAGGCAGCTCCACCAGAGCTTCCGGTAAAGGGTACGCACATGCGTCCGGTCTCAAACACCGTCTCAGAAGAGGCAGCATGGCCCTGATTGTCCCAAACGGTCAAGGCGGCCTGGTACCGGGTCATAGGTTCAGGCTTCAGGCCCGCGACGGTCACTTCGATGCGCTGATCCGAGAGGATCTTGCCTGTATCCGCCACGATCTCCGCTTCCGAGGAGATGACAAGACGATAGGCGGTCTGCCGCACGTTCCTTGCATCGCACTGGATCTTCCACCCAAAGCGTGGCAGAATGCAGTCATTCCCTAAAGGACGGATCATATGCTCTACGGTCATTTCCGTAACACAAAGTTTGTCGAGACGATACATGGCCGATTTTCTTTCTTCGCTTACAAGCTTTATACCTTTGACTTATATTCTATCATTATTCCGGCTTTCGGACAATCGATTCTATGCAAAAGGGCATGACAAACACTATTTGTTTTGATACAATGGATGCAAATCTATCGGAAAAGAGGAGCATCATCATGGTTGATCTGAAAGCAAAACCGTTCTATCTCTCAGACGCGGATATCCAGTGGGTCAAAGATACGATCGCCGGAATGACGATCGAAGAAAAGATCGGACAATTGTTCTGTCCCGTTGGTTTCTCCACAGACAAAACTGTCTTGAAGAACATGCTTGAAAAGAACATCTGCGGTATCATGTATCGTCCGGGCATGGCAGCGGAAACACAAGAGGTGCACCGCTTCCTGCAGGACAACGCGAAGATCCCGCTGTTTCTTGCCGCAAACCTGGAAGCCGGCGGCAACGGCATCGCCGCGGACGGTACCTGCTTCGGCAAGCCCATGCAGGCCGCAGCCACAGGGGATCCGGAAGAAGGCTACCATCTGGGTAAGATCGCGTGTACGGAAGGGGCCGCTGTCGGCGTCAACTGGAGCTTTGCCCCGATCGTCGACATCGACAACAACTGGCGCAACCCCATCACCAACCTGCGCACCTTCGGTGATGACGCCGAGCGGGTCATCGAATTCGGTTCCGGCTATCTGCGCGGCGCCAAGGAAGCGGGTCTGATCGTTTCCATCAAGCGTTTTCCGGGCGATGGATGCGATGAACGTGATCAGCACCTGCATCTGACCATCAATGACCGTTCCGCTGACGAATGGATGGCTACCTACGGCAAGATCTACAAAACTTTGATCGAACAGGGCGCTGAGACCGTCATGGTAGGCCACATTGCGCAACCGGCCTGGGCCAAAAGGATCAACCCCCAGATTTCTGAAGAAGAGGCCTATCTGCCCGCGACTCTTTCCTATGAACTGATGACCGGGCTGCTTCGTGGCGTGCTGGGCTTCAATGGCATGATCTCCACCGATGCGACTCCGATGCTTGGTTTCATGTGCGCCATGCCGCGCCGTGAAGCCGTCCCCCGCGCGATCGCGGTCGGCTGCGACGTCTTTCTGTTCAACAAAGATTTCGAAGAAGACTATGGCTACATGATGGATGGTTATAAAAACGGCGTTATCTCCGACGAGCGTCTGGAAGAGGCCCTGACCCGCATTCTTGGCACGAAAGCCGCCATGGGCCTGCCGAAGAAAAAGGCAGAAGGCACCCTGGTCCCGGGACCGGAAGCGCTCTCTGTCCTGCGGAATGAAGAATTCCTGACCTGGACGAAAAACTGTGCCGACAAGGCCGTCACCCTGGTCAAGGATACACAGCATCTGCTCCCGATCTCGCCGGAAAAGACCCCACGTGTCGTTCTGTTCACCTCCGAAAGCGGTGGTTTCATGAGCGAGGCCAGCGGCATCTACGAAAAGATGAAGGCCGAGCTGGAATCCCGTGGTTTCACTGTACTGGACCCACCGGCCGGCGGTTTCTCCGACAAGCCCATGAATGTAGAAGAGTTCAAAAAGACCTACGATCTGGCCATTTTTGCCTTCAACTTTGAAACGGCCTCCAACAACACCGTTATCCGCCTGACATGGAAGGGTGGTCTGACCGGCAGCAGTTCCCCCTGGTTCTCTCGGGAGATCCCGACATTGGCCGTCAGCTTCGCCAATCCCTACCACCTGGTCGATGTACCTCAGGTCAAAACCTTCATCAACGCTTACACGTTCAACGAGTACACCTTGCCGGCCGTCATGGACAAACTGATGGGCGTGAGCCCCTTTACCGGCATCAGCCCCGTCGATCCCTTCTGCGGCAAGCTGGATACGCGGTTCTGATCGTAGCAAAACTTTTCCTGTAACCTTTTTTCAACGCAAAGAGTATTGATAGTATACGATGTAGAATCACCCTTCTTTCCCGTATTATTTACACCCCGCAAACTAAGCTTGCGGGGTGTAGCTTATTGTATGATACTTAATCGAGCGAGTGTAACTTGTGATCCAAATCGATCGTATTTCTTCTTTTCTATGCGCTGGTTCATTCGCTCACAGCATCGATCTGCCTCTTCATTTCTTTGACAATCTCCCGGATGTGCTTGTTGTCCGTATCGATGACGATATCCCCCGGATAGGGCGGAAGGTTCAGCCAGAAATAACTCGTTTCACCTTTGTCGCCCCGTTTGTCGTGCCGCTTTTTCAGCGTTTCCTCCGAGCAGGTGAGCGTAAAGGA
>CADBPG010000162.1 GCA_902796435.1 uncultured Eubacteriales bacterium
ATCTGTGCGTCTTTTTTAATCAGGAGAGCGTTATGGTAACGATGAATCCTACTACCGTGTTTTTTATCAAAGAGAACCTGTAAGGAGTGCCATGAAAACAACATCCGTGATGATACAAAGTCTGTGCGTTCCCTGCTATAACCACTGCAGACATTGCCTTTTATCCTGGAACGACAGGGTAGAAGGGGCCCCGTGGGAACGCAGTGTTCTTACTGCAAAACGGTTCATCAATGAGATCCGAGCCCGGCGTCCGGAACTGGAGATCAGTTTTTTATTCGGTTATTCTATGGAGCATCCCAACCTTAAGGAGGCGATCCGTATGCTCCGCAGACTGGGCAGTCCCACTGCCAGCTTCCTGCAGTGCGATGGTATGCAGATGCGGGATGCGGAGTCTTGCACTCTTCTGATGCAGATGCTTAAGGCAGAGGGAATCGAAGAACTGAATTCTACCGTGTACGGTCTTGCGGAGTACCATGATCGTTTTGCGGGAAGACAGGGAGACTATGCGCTGCTCATAAGAATGATGCAGGCTGCTGCTCAGACGGGTATTCCCTTCAGTATCGGCATTCCGGTCACCAAGGAGAATATCATGCAGGTCGATCCACTGGTCGATACACTGAAAGCTTTGGGAAGCAAAAAGATCCGTCTGTTCATTCCGCACGAGGAGGGCCGTGGAAAAACACTGGAAGGGGTCCGCTTGTGCACTGATGACCTTCTGCACATTTCGGCAGATTCCCGTGCATTATTGAATGACAGGATCTTCAGGACCGAGGCGGATTGGATCAGCCAGAAGGAACCTATGCAGGAAACCCGGCGGTCCATACTCATCTCTCTCCGGGAAGACAATATCGCTGATTATGAAAAACGGACCGCGTTGACGGTCCTTGAAGAGATCGAAGAGTTTGACGAACAGTATTATGCTGCGTTTCCGCCATTTGTAGAACTGGCGGTCATGTACGGTGATCCGAACGGAAAGCAACTGTACCAGTACCGGGACCTGTATCACCATTATCGCAGGCTGTACGCAGAAGAGCATGATGTGCATGTATATGATGTGACGGATGAACGACAGTCCGGAAGCAGAAGGGCTTGATTTTGGTTTAGTCAAGCCTTTATGCATCATAATTGCCAAAAGGGCATGTATGGCGGTCATCGAAACGACCGATTGATACATGCCCTTTTTCAGCAATGAAGCCTTTGTGCATGATTTGCAGCACTTTCGGGGTCTTTACTTCTTATCGATCTCATCCTGGACGACTTTTTCCGGCCGTTCCATGAGCCTTTCAGGCTTCATGAAGCACATGAGGGCTTCGTGGATGCCCATGCCGAAGACGAAGCCATCGGTGATGCGCTCGTCGACGACGAACTTCATGTTGACGAAGACCTTCTTGCGGGTCGATCCATCCTTCTGCGGTACGTACTCGATCTGCTTCTTGCCCAGGGCGCCGAAGACGGAGAGGGTACCGAAGTTGTACACGTGATGGTAGACGGAGTCCATACCGAAGCTGCCCATGTTGGTGATGAACACGCTGGAATGGAAGGGGCTCAGGTCAGTGAGGGCCTTGGGCAGCAGGCCGTGGTTGTCCATATGGCGCAGCAGGAAGAATACGAAGCGCAGGATCGGCGTGGGGATCTTGCCCAGTGCGAGCTCCAGATAATCAAAAGCGTTCTTCTTGCCCTTTTCAACATCCTTGGTCTCCAGATCGACCCCGGCGACCTCTTTTTCGATGGCTGCCTTGACTTCGGGCAGGGTCGCATCCAGATGGAAGCGGGGCATGATGATGCTGCGGTCCGCGTCATGGCCCATGCCTTTCTTGACCACCATGGCGAACTTCAGCTCATTGCGGGCGTAGATGCGGTGGCCGATGGCAAAGCGGTTGATCTGCGGCGTCTGGGAAATGGCGCGGACGAAGGCCGCGAACAGTACATGGTACAGAGTCAGATCCGGCATGTCGGTACGACGGTGTTCCCGCACAAATTCCTGCACGTGGGTGATGTCGACCTTTTCTTCGAAAAGGACCCAGGCATCGCTCTTTTCGTACATGACGAAAGGTTCGATGAGGTTCATGGGTTCTATGTTGCGCACACGGAAACCGTCCTTGCGGTCTCCAAAACGTCGTTTACGTCCTTCTAATGGCAGCATATGATGACCTCCAAAGGTGTTTTGTACAGTATAAGAGATGTGGTGCGCCGCGTCAAGGATTAGATCTCGATCTCGGCCAGATAGGGCCGGTGATCGGAAATGACAAGGTCTGGCACCTGGGCGCTTGTGAACCGGCAGGGTCCACAGGCCATGATATAGTCGATCTTGATCTCAGGCGCGTCGGAGGGGTAGGTTTTGATGTCCGCGGGCAAAAGGACAGCGGAATCCCGGTACACACGCAGCAAGTGCTGGATATAGCAGCTGTCCGGCTCGAAATTCAGATCGCCCATGAAAACCGTCGCTTGGGCAGGATCAGTCAAGGACAGGACAGTATCCACCGCAGATTCGGCTTCCTCCGGCTCCAGACCGAAGTGCGAGTTCATGACACACAGAGAGGTGCCGGGTGCAGGATGGATCTCGGCACGGATCATGCAGCGGGTCTCGTAATGACCGGCTGCTTTTTTATGCTCCGGGTCCGGGATCATGATGCGTTCCACTTGATCCAGCGGGTAACGGGAGAGCAGGGCGTTGCCATAAGGCCCGCGGTTGCCCGCCCCCAGAGCTTCGCCGAAGAAATAGAAGGGAAAGCCACAAGCCTTTGCCAGGTACTGTGTCTGCGCACTGAAACCAGGTTCATCGGAAAGATCCCGGACCTCGTTCAAAGAGACGATGTCAGGATCGAACTGGCGGATGGTATCTGCGACACGGCCCAGATCGATGAGTGCTGCATCGGCAAGGCCCGGTTCCCGCAGACGGCGGCCGTGGTCCACGCCGTGCTGGATGTTAAAAGTCATTATTTTCAGTTTCATGTCAAAACCCCCAATCCATTATACCCGGCCCCGGGAGGAAGTCAACAAAAAAGAAAGCACGTACTCGGCTGTACGTGCTCCAAGATAAGGAATAAAATAAAAGGGAGGAGAAAACTCTTGTTATTAGCTCTTGACAGTTATTATAATACAATACGGGTGGGAAAGATACAACAACAGAACGATTTCACTAATATTACAGAATTGACTTTTATTTCGGTGGAAATCGGTACTCATTCTTGACAGTTTTCCGCAGAAAAATTATTATATATGAAGTGATTCAATTAATGATCCTGGATTAGGAGATCATGTATGGATAATAGAAAACCCAAGCAGACCACACTCCTGTTATGTATATTTTTTGGGTGGTTTGGCGCACACCGGTATTACGTAGAAAAATGGCCGACTGCGATCCTGTACACGGTGACCCTCGGGCTGGCATTCGTGGGCTGGATCGTGGATATCTTCATGATCGCATCTGACCAGTTCACCGACGGAGCCGGGCAGCCGCTCTTACGTGCGAACGGGCAGCCCGCGGTCCCGGTACAGCCGATGCGGCCCATGCCGCAGCAGCCGGTAAGGCCTATGCCGCAGCAGCCTGTACGGACGATGCCGCAGCAGCCCCAGGGCACCCGATTTACGACTCCGGTCACCCCGGTGCAACCCGTGCGGACGACTCCGGTCACTCCGGCCCCGCAGCCGGCGCAGAAAATGGTCACCCGCTTCTACACCTGTCCCTTCTGTGGAAAGGCGCAGGCCCAGTATATCGCGGAGAACAAGACCTTTGCTTTCTGCGGTAAATGTGGTCAGAGGATCGATTTGACACTGAAAGGGCCGGAACCGAAGAAGGGCGAACGCCCCATGACCTTCACAGTCGGTGCCTACAACGGAACGGATTCCTTCATTTTCATCAGCTATGCCCACCGCAACAGTGACAAGGTCATCCCCATCATCGCCAAGATGCAGGCCGACGGCTACCGGGTCTGGTTCGATGAGGGCATCGACCCGGGCACCGAGTGGGATGCCAATATCGCCAACCATGTGCGCAGCTGCGATCTGATGATCGCTTTCATCTCCAGGGAATACCTGATTCGGAAAACTGCAAGGATGAACTGAATTTCGCCAGAGACCTGGGCAAGAACCGGATCCTGATCTACCTGGAAAATGTAGAGCTGCCGGACGGCATGGCCATGCGGCTGAACCGTCTGCAGGCGATCCATCAATATAAATACGACGATCAAAAAGATTTTTATGAAAAGCTGTACAATTCACCGGACATGCAGAGTCTGCGCTGAAGCTACGGTTTAAGCAGGAGGTAGAAACATGCAGATCACACAGATCAAGCCGATCACCGATAAGATCCGTACCAATATGGAAGCCGTGATCGTAGGCAAGACCGATATCATCGACCAGGTGATGACAGCGCTGCTCGCGGGCGGCCACGTACTTCTGGAGGACGTCCCGGGCACCGGAAAGACCATGCTGGCTAAGGCCCTGTCCAAGTCCGTCGAATGCACCTTCAAGCGCATCCAGTTCACACCGGACCTACTCCCCAGCGATTTGATCGGTATCAATTATTATAACCAGAAGGAGGGCGAGTTCGTCTTCCGCCAGGGTGCTCTGTTTACCAACATCCTGCTGGCCGACGAGATCAACCGTGCGACCCCCCGGACCCAGTCTTCCCTGCTGGAAAGCATGGAGGAGAAGCAGATCACGGTGGACGGCAAGACCTACGTGCTGGACAAACCTTTCTTCGTCATCGCGACCCAGAACCCGGTGGAGACCCAGGGTACCTTCCCGCTGCCGGAGGCGCAGCTGGACCGTTTCATCATGCAGCTGTCCATGGGCTATACCAATACCGAGGACTCTCTGACCATCCTGAAACGCTTCGTCGCAGGCGCGCCCCAGGAGGATCTGGCCCCGGTCTGCACCAAAGAAGAACTGTTGGAGATGCAGAAGGCGGTCGGCGAGGTCTTCATCCATGACAGCGTCGCCCGCTATGCCATCTACATCATCGAGGCGACCCGCAGCCGGGAAGAAGTCGCTCTGGGCGTCAGCCCCCGTGGCAACATCGTCTTCCTTAGGGCGGCACAGGCCTACGCGGCCATCCAGGGACGCACTTTCGTGACTCCGGATGATATCAAAAAGCTGGCGCTTCCGGTGCTGGGGCACCGGATCATCCTGCGCAGCAACATGCGCAGCCGCACGACCCAGATCGAAGCTATCATCGAGGATATTTTAAATACTGTAGAAGCACCGACCGAGAATTTTGAGAGGTGATCCATGCCGATCTTAGTCATCTTTGCGGTGGTCGGCATCGTATATCTGGTCCAGAAGAAGATCTACCAGAAATACTGGAACCGCAACCTGGATGCGACGGTAGCGTTCACCGATCACTATATGTTTGAACGGGAGCAGACCACATTGATCGAGACGATCACGAACGCCAAGAAGCTGCCCCTGCCCTGGATCCACGTAAAATTCCAGATCCAGCGCAACGGCAACGTGGAGTTCTATCGGAACGACATGTTCAGTATCCTGTTCTATCAGCAGATCCGCCGCAGGATCCCGTACACGTTTACGGAGCGCGGCGTCTATACCATCAAGGGGATCGACCTGGTCAGCTACAATCTGTTCATCACCGACAAGCTGGCGGAGACCCGCCACACCGGTGATACCCTGATCGTCTATCCCCGGCGCATCGATCCGGAGGAGTTCCGTGTGCCCTATGAGCGCATGAACGGTGAGATCGTGACCAAACGTGCCCTGATGGAAGATCCTTACATGTTCAAGGGCATCCGGGAATACCAACCCTACGACAGTTTCCGTAAGATCAATTTCAACGCGTCGGCCCGGGCGGGCGAATGGATGGTCAACACCCAGGATCCTACCGTGTCGCAGACCATCCATATCCTGCTGAACATGGAGAAGGGCACCCAGCATTACGAGGCCTGGCTCTATGAGCAGAGCATCCGCCTGGCAGCTTCTTTGGCCGCCCAGTACGAGGAGGACGGGATCCCTGTCAGCCTGTACTGCAATGGCAAGGATCTGATCACCGGCACCGACATCACCGTGCCGGCCGGCAGCTCCAGCGGCCATGTGCATGAGATCTTCGGCGCTCTGGCCCGCCTGGACATCACCGCCGAGGTGGATCATCCCATCGCGCGGGATCTGGAAGAGGCCTTGAAAGGCCGGGATCCGGACACCCTGTACATCCTGATCTCCCCGTATTATGGAGATGATCTGAAGCAGGCCTACCGGGAACTGCGGTCTTATATCACAGCGGTGCAGTGGATCCTGCCGGTCTCCTACCGGGATATGTCGGATCCGGAGTTCACCGGCAGCAAGGTACCGGAAGAATTGGAGGATGTATATCTATGGCAGAACTAAACACATCCACCAGCCGGTTCGAAGGGATCGGGTTCGAGATCACCAAGGTCCTGCATATGTTCTCGATGATCTCGGTGATCGCGGCCTGTCTGATGGCCACCTATACCAAGGATGCACGCTTCGTGCCGCTCTGCATGGGGCTGCTTCTGGTGCCGGCCTATTCCGTCGTGATCCGCAGACTTGTCAAAAACTTTTTCCTGTTCTTTTTAGCACACGCGGTGCTGGCAGCACTTTTGCTCCTGTACAGGGATCCCGCTGCCATGGTGATGATCGGTGCCTACGTGGCCGCGGACATCATCTACATCTACGTGCGCAAGATCTCCGGCGTCAATGATCCGATGACGGTGGCCCAGATGATGGTCGCCTTCGCGGTCGCCATGATCGCCTATATCTTCACAGGACGGGCGAAGATCGAGTTCGTGCAGCCTGTCATCATTGGTGTGTTCATCGCCCAGATCGTGGTCTATCTGGTATATTATCATCAGATGAACATCCACGATACGCTGGAAGTCAATTCCCAGTCGACCAGCCAGTCCATCAAGAAGATCAACAGTCTGAATACCAAGGTCATCTGGATGTTCATCGTGATCCTGCTGATCCTGATCGGCGCAGGTGTCCTGCTCCGGATGGACGTGGTCTTCACAATGATCGGACGGGGTCTGTTCGTGGGTCTCAGGTTCATTGTCCAGGCTTTGTTCCGCGGCCGCGGTTCCGCAGGAGAAGCAACAACGCCCGTACCGGAAGAGGACAGCATGGGCCCGGGAGACCCCAATGCTGTTCCGGATGATTACGTCACCTGGCCCATCTGGCTCATCCTGGAAAAGATCATGATGGTCGTCGGTCTGATCATCGTTTTGATCGGCATCGGCTATATCTTCTACCGGCTGTATCAGAAATTCAAGATGGACCGGGTCGAAGAGGACGTGCTCAGTGATTACGCCGAGACCACCGTTTTCGTGGAACGAGTCAAACCGGAGAAGAAGGAACGCAGGAGTCTTAAGGACCTGTTCAACGTGCCGAACGACCGGAAGATCCGGCGCATCTATCAGAAAAAGATCCTGCACAGGATCAAGGCGGGGGATCCGATCCATCCGGCCGATACGCCGCGCCAGATCCTGGAGGCGGTCAAGGCCGAGGACCTGACCCACCTGACAGAGGTCTACGAGAAGGCCCGCTATTCGGACATTCCGATCACAAAGGAAGACGTGCAGAGCGTATCCTGAAATCCCAGATCTATAGAATAAAATAAAAGGAGAATGCTTGTCATGAATTCATGGAACGATGCCCCGATCACGGCGAAGATGCCGTGGAAGGGCCATACTGAGGATATTCCGCTGCATCTGGACTATTTCCAGGGCTCCATGTTCGAAGCGGTGGAGCGGATCGCCAAGGAGATGCCGAACCAGGTCGCTTTTGACTTTATGGGCCGGCCTACGACCTATAAGGCCCTGGTGGAGAATACCGAGAAGTGTGCCAGATCCCTGCGCACCATCGGTGTCCGCGAGGGCGACAAGGTGACCATCGCCATGCCCAACTGCCCGCAGGCACTGTACATGCTGTACGCGGTCAACCTGATCGGCGCCGTCGCCAACATGATCCACCCCCTTTCCGCCGAGAAGGAGATCGAGCATTACCTGAATTTCTCTGAAAGCGTCACAGCCATCACCCTGGACCAGTTCTACGGCAAGTTCGAGCGGATCCGCAAGAATACCAAGGTGGTCAACATCATCATCGCCAGCATCAAAGACGAGCTGTCCAAGCCCATGAAGGCCGGCTACATGGTGACCGCCGGCCGCAAGATCGAGAAGATCCCGAAGGATGCGCCGGTCATCCGTTGGAAGGAATTCATCCGCCTGGGCAAGGCCTGCTTCTATAACTACAAGGTGCAGAAAAAGTTCGACGATGTCGCCGTCATTCTGTATTCCGGCGGTACCACCGGCACCACCAAGGGCATCGCCCTGACGAACGGCAACTTCAATGCCCTGGGCGCCCAGATCGTGGCGACGAACCCCATGTTCCGCAAGGGCGACAAGATGCTGGCGGCCATGCCCCTGTTCCACGGTTTCGGCCTGGGAGTCTGCATCCACTCCATGCTGTGCAACGGTGGACGTTGCATCCTCATCCCGCGGTTCACACCCAAATCCTACGCGAAGCAGATCGTCAAATACCAGTGCAACTTCATTGCCGGCGTGCCCACACTGTATGAAGCATTGCTGCGTCTGCCGAGCATGAACGGCGCTAACTTAAGCTGCCTGAAGGGCGTCTTCTCTGGTGGCGATTCCCTGTCCATCGAACTGAAGAAAAAGCTGGATACCTTCCTGTATGATCATAACGCGAGGATCCAGGTGCGCGAAGGTTATGGCACCACAGAGACCGTCACGGCCTGCTGCCTGACCCCGCCCCACATGTCCAAGGAAGGCAGCATCGGCGTGCCCTTCCCGGATACCTACATCAAGATCGTCAAGCCGGGCACCGACGAGGAACTGCCCTACGGTGAAGAAGGTGAGATCCTGCTGGCCGGCCCGACTGTCATGAAGGAATACATCAACAACGAGGAGGAGACCCGCGAGACACTGCGCCGCCACGAAGATGGCTTGACCTGGGTCTATACCGGTGACCTGGGCACCATGGACACCGAAGGCTTCGTCTTCTTTAAGGGCCGCGCCAAGCGCATGATCGTCACCTCTGGCTACAACGTATATCCTGGTCAGATCGAGAACATCCTGGACGCCCACGAGTTCGTCCAGATGAGCTGCGTCATCGGTGTGCCGGATCCCTACAAGATGCAGAAGGTCAAGGCTTTTGTCAAACTGACCGCCAAGGCGGATCCCACGGAGGAGACCCGTCAGATCCTGATGGACTACTGCCGTGAGCACATCGCCCGGTACGCCATGCCCTACGAGATCGAATTCAAGACCGATATGCCGAAGACTCTGGTCGGCAAGGTGGCCTACCGCCAGCTGGAAGAGGAAGAACTGCTGAAAATGCAGGCCAAAGCAGCTGTGGAAGAGTAAGAAGAAAAGGGACCATGAAATTACGAGATGATCGTTACTTCATGGTCCTTTCTTTGCACAATTCCAACATATAAAACCGTTTGAGAAGATCCCCATCCCTATGCTTCAGTGCTTCTTTGCCGCCATTGGCCGGGTGTACACCCATACGCTTTCTTGAAGCAGGCGATAAAGCTGCTGGTGCTGGGAAAGGCCAGGAGATCAGAGATGGCTTCCACGGTGATCTCCGAAATCTCCAGGATCCCAAGGGCATACTCCAGCTTACGCTTTCGGATGTATGCCACAGGCCGCTGGCTGAGTTCTTTCGCGAACAGGTCCGAAATATAGTGGGGAGACTTATGACATGCAGCGGAAAGGTCCTGCAGACTGATCCTATCATGCAGATGCTTTTGAATATATGCGCAGCAGGTGCGTGTGACGGGGCTGCAATTGCGGAAGCGGTACTCGGCCACTGTCCGGGTGAAGTCATAGGCGGCATAGGAGGAGAGCGCAGCCAGCCGGTTCAGATCCGTCAGTTGTGCACCGTATCGGATGTAGCTGTCGCTGAGGGCATAAGCCTGGGATTCCGGCAGGCCGCCGTCCACCGCGGCGCGGGTGCACAGGGTGATGTTGCTGATGAAAAGATACAGCATCTGTTTTAAAGGTTCTTCCGATAAATGGCCCACGGAGAACTGATCCCAGATGGCGGATAATTCATTGGGGTGCAGCGTCGTACCTCTGCCGGCGGATTCCACAGCCGGTATGAGATAGTTTTCGATCCGCTCCACATCTCCATTTTGAATGCAGGAGAGCATGGCCTTTTCCCGGTTTCTTCGAAAACCAATGGGTGTGGGATCGTTGTCCCGTTCCAGGTACTGCTGCAGATCATAATCATGATAGATGGCGGCCAGATCCTGGCGGATCTGCGTGCGGAGGGTGCGGCTGGGAAGAGTGGAGGCAGACATAGGGGACGACCTTTCTGAAAATGAAAAGTATAATCAGATATAAATCAGTAAAATCTTACATTTGATTATAGCAGATTTTGATAGAATAACAATAACAAATCACATATGTAACCCGAAAGGAGAACATCTATGGCTACTGACGTAAAAGCATTGGTCGCTCAGATGACGCTGGAAGAGAAGGCAAGCCTTCTTGGCGGCGAAAGTTTCTGGTTCACCAAACCTGTGGAACGCTTAGGCATCCCCAAATTCATGGTATCCGATGGCCCGCACGGACTGCGTAAACAGGATGAGCAGGGAGACCATCTGGGTGTCAATGACAGTATCGTCGCCGTTTGCTGGCCGGCTGCCTGCGCGACGACCTCCAGTTTCGACCGGGATCTGATCCAGAAGATGGGTGAGGCCATCGGTGACGAGTGCCAGGCGGAGAACCTGTCCGTCGTGCTGGGCCCCGCGGTCTGCATCAAGAGAAGCCCGCTGTGCGGACGTAACTTCGAGTACATGTCCGAGGACCCGTATCTGGCCGGCGAGATGGCGGCTGCCTACATTAATGGTGTGCAGAGCAAGAACATCGGTACATCCATCAAGCACTTCGCTGCCAACAACCAGGAATACTATCGCATGAGCAATGACTCCGTCGCCTCCGAGCGGACCCTGCGGGAGATCTACTTCCCGGCATTTGAGACCGCTGTCAAGAAGGCGCAGCCTTGGACCGTCATGTGCTCCTATAATAAAATCAATGGTGTCTATTCTGCGGACAATGAGTGGCTGCTGACCGACGTCCTGCGCAAGGACTGGGGCTTCAAGGGCTATGTCATGACGGACTGGGGTGCGGTCAATGATCGTGTCCAGGACGTGCGTGCCGGCCTGGATCTGGAGATGCCGGGCGACACTTCCCTCAACGATGCCAAGATCGTGGCGGCTGTCAAAGCCGGCGAGCTGGACGAGGCGCTGGTCGACCGTGCCGTCGAGAACGTTCTGCGTGTCTGCTACCAGTATCTGGACAACAAGCAGGAAGGCGTCGTCTTCGATCGTGACGCGGATCATGAAAAGTCCGCGGCGGTGGAAGCCGAGTGTGCCGTTCTTCTGGAGAACAATGGCATCCTGCCCCTGAACCGCAGCCAGAAGGTCGTCTATATCGGCGAATATGCGGCGAAACCCCGGTTCCAGGGTGGCGGTTCCTCCCATATCAACAGCTCCAAGGTCGTTTCTGCACTGGACGCGGCCAAGGCCAAGGGCTACGAAGTAGAATATGTCAAGGGTTTCCCCTTTGATAAGGATGAGACCGATGAAGCCGAGATCCAGAAGGCTGTGGAAGCGGCGAAGAACGCCGAGGTCGCAGTGATCTTCGCGGGTCTGCCGGATGTATTCGAATCCGAAGGTTATGACCGTCCGAACATGGACATGCCGGCCTGCCAGAACAAGCTGATCGCGGCGGTGGCTGCGGTACAGCCCAACACCGTGGTCGTGCTGCACAATGGTGCCCCGGTCGAGACACCGTGGGCGGATGATGTCGCGGCGATCCTGGAAATGTACCTGGGCGGCCAGGGCGTCGGCCAGGCGACAGACGCGCTGCTGTACGGTGAGAAGAACCCCAGCGGCCATCTGGCGGAGACCTTCCCGCTGCGTGTGCAGGACAACCCGTCCTACCTGAACTTCAATACTTCTTCCCGCACCTGCAACTATGCAGAGGGCGTATACGTGGGCTATCGTTACTATGATGCCAAGGAGATGCCGGTCCGCTGGGCCTTTGGCCATGGCCTGTCTTACACCACCTTCAAGATCGAGAATGCCCGTGTTTCCGCACCCACCATGGATGATGATTCCACAGTCACCGTCTGTGTGGATGTGACCAACACCGGTGACCGTGCCGGTAAGGAAGTCGTCCAGCTGTACGTCAGCGATAAGACCGGTACACCGGACCGTCCGATCAAGGAACTGAAGGGCTTTGAAAAGGTGGAGCTGCAGCCTGGCGAGACCAAGACCGTAGCCATCGAGATCGATGCCCGTGCCCTGTCTTACTTCGAAGAGCGTTTGGGTGACTGGTATGCTGCTCCTGGCACCTACCAGATCCTGCTGGGCGATGCGTCCGACAACATCACTGCCTGCACCGAGATCACCTTCTCTACGAAGAAGGTCGTCCCCATGGTCGTGGGCGGCGATACTGCCATCGGCGAACTGATGGAGAATCCGAAGACGGCTCCGATCATTGCGGAGATGAGCAAGCAGGCTTCCAGCAACGCCCCGATCGCCATGGAAGACGCGGACCCGATGATGGTCGCCATGATGAAGTTCATGCCGCTGAAATCTCTGAAGAGCTTCGGTATGATGGATGATGCACAGGCAATGGCCCTGATCGATACCCTGAACGCAGCTTTGAAGAACTGATCAACGTCCATAGAAAAATGGAGTGTGAAATGATATTTTTCACACTCCATTTTTTATGCGTATTTCCAGCTCATGCTGACGATGGAAAGGAAGGTACCGGAAGCAATGATCGTGCCGAAGAGCAGCCAGGGAACCTCCTGCTGCACAGGCATCGTGCTTCCGGAGGCCTCAGCCGCAAACAGACTGCTTGTAAAAAGTATGATACAGATCAGAAGTATCGAAAGGATACTGAATAAACGTTTCATGATTGCCACCTCCGTTGCTTTTATCTATGGTTCTATCATATCTGCAAATTGTGAAGAAAAATCAGAGGATCCATGAATGAATTCGGAACAGATTCTTGCAATTTGATGACACGATGCGAAAAAAATATTGCGGAGCGGGCAGATCGTGCTTATAATACAATTAAACTATAAAAACCAGAAAGGGAGCCCAATGAAGAGAAAAAGCAGTATCAGACGGCTTGTAGTGGCTGTGCTTCTCGTAGTGATGATGCTCAGCCTGACAGCCTGCAGCAAGAACCAGGTCATCAAGGGAACATATCAGTCGGCAGACAAGGAAGTCCTGCTGATCTGTGACAGCCAGTTGATGTATGTTGTCATGGACGATGAGATCAATGTGATGAAGTATACGGTGGAAGGCAATGCCCTGACTGTCGGCGGCAACATTTTGAATTATGATGGTTCGGATGACAGCCAGATCACCATCGGAAGTGAGACCTATACGAAGACCCGTTGCCCGCTGTCCGTGCGCTGGCGGCTGCTCAAGTGGGCTTCTTCGAACCGGATCAAGACAGCGAAGCTGGGTATCATCCAGTGGGCGATCCTGGACCCGATCTTCATGGAGAGCACCAATTCCTATGGTCTCTATTCCATGATCGGCAGCTGGATCGCGATCGTCTGCCTCTTTATCCTGCTGATCATCGTGATCTCGATCATTTATAACATCAAGCAGAAGACCAAGAAGAGAAAAAGATAAGAAAAAAACAATGGCCTGCCGGGCATTTCGGCAGGCCGTTTTTCATTTTAGTTCTTCGTCAGTTTGGTGAACAGATCCTCCATCAGAGCGTCCCGGTTGATGTGGGTGACATAGCGGATCAGCGGGGCGTTGGGATCCTCGGCATAGCGCAGGTCCGGCTCCGG